>NZ_JBHVFF010000103.1:0-25584 GCF_042801895.1 Streptomyces sp. NPDC057543
TCCGTCCACAGCAGGCCGCCCGGCGCGCCGAGCGCCTTCGCGAGGGCCTCCTTGGCGGCGAACCGCACGGCGAGCGACGCGACACCGCGCCGCTCGCCGCTGGGCAGCAGCAACTCCTTCTCCAGGAAGAGCCGGTCGGCCAGGTGCGGCGTACGCTTCAGCGCCGCGTCGAACCGTTCGATCTCGGCCACATCGATCCCGACCCCGATGATCACGCGTGTTCCCTCAACTCTCGCTACTCCACGGTCACGGACTTCGCCAGATTGCGCGGCTGGTCCACGTCGTTGCCGCGGGCCGTCGCCAGTTCGCAGGCGAACACCTGCAACGGCACGGTCGACACCAGCGGCTGAAGCAGCGTAGGCGTAGCGGGGATCCTGATCAGATGGTCGGCGTACGGGACGACCGCCTCGTCGCCCTCCTCGGCGATGACGATGGTGCGCGCGCCACGGGCCCTGATCTCCTGGATGTTCGACACGATCTTGTCGTGCAGCACCGACCGGCCGCGCGGCGAGGGCACGACCACGACGACGGGCAGACCGTCCTCGATGAGCGCGATCGGCCCGTGCTTGAGCTCGCCCGCGGCGAAGCCCTCGGCGTGCATGTACGCGAGTTCCTTGAGCTTCAGCGCGCCTTCCAGGGCGACGGGGTAGCCGACGTGCCGGCCCACGAAGAGCACGGTGTCGTGGTCGGCGAGGGAACGGGCCAGCGCGCGCACGGGTTCCATGGTCTTCAGGACCCGTTCGACCGCACCGGAGATCTCGGACAGCTGGCGGATGACGGTCCGGATCTCGTCGCCCCATTTCGTACCGCGGATCTGCCCGAGATAGAGGGCGACGAGGTAGCAGGCGACGAGCTGGGTGAGGAACGCCTTGGTGGAGGCGACGGCGACCTCGGGCCCGGCATGCGTGTAGAGCACGGCGTCGGACTCGCGGGGAATCGTGGAGCCGTTGGTGTTGCAGATGGCGAGGACCTTCGCGCCCTGTTCGCGGGCGTGCCGCAGGGCCATCAGGGTGTCCATCGTCTCGCCGGACTGCGAGATCGCGACGACGAGGGTGCGGTGGTCGAGGATCGGGTCGCGGTAGCGGAACTCGCTGGCCAGCTCGGTCTCGCAGGCGAGCCGGGTCCAGTGCTCGATGGCGTACTTGGCGATCATCCCGGCGTGGAACGCGGTGCCGCAGGCGACGATGACGACCTTGTCGACGTCGCGGAGCTCATGGGGCGGAATCCGTACCTCGTCGAGGTGGAGGGTGCCCGCGCCGTCGATCCGCCCGAGGAGCGTGTCGGCGACGGCCTTGGGCTGGTCCTCGATCTCCTTGAGCATGAAGGAGTCGTGGCCGCCCTTCTCGGCGGCGGAGACGTCCCAGTCCACGTGGTACTCGCGGACGTCGGCGGGCCGCCCGTCGAAGCCGGTGACGGTGACGCCCTCCCGGCGCAGCTCCACCACCTGGTCCTGGCCCAGCTCGATCGCGGAGCGGGTGTGCGCGATGAACGCGGCCACGTCGGAGGCGAGGAACGACTCGCCCTCACCCACCCCCACCACGAGCGGTGAGTTCCGCCGGGCCCCGACCACCGTGTCGGGTGCGTCCGCGTGCAGGGCGACGAGGGTGAAGGCCCCCTCCAGCCGCCCGCAGATCTGCCGCATCGCCTCCGCCAGGTCGGCGCAGGACGAATACGCCTCGGCGAGGAGATGGGCGACTACCTCGGTGTCGGTCTCGGAGGCCAGATCGTGGCCGCGCTCGGCGAGTTCGGCGCGCAGGACGGCGAAGTTCTCGATGATCCCGTTGTGCACGACGGCGACCCGGCCCGCGTTGTCGAGGTGCGGGTGGGCGTTGGTGTCGGTGGGGGCTCCGTGGGTGGCCCAGCGGGTGTGCCCGATCCCGGTGGCCCCGGCCGGGAGCGGGGCCTCGGCCAGCGCCTTCTCCAGATTGACGAGTTTCCCCGCCTTCTTCGCGGCGGCCAGCCCGCCGTCCGCGAGGACGGCGATGCCCGCCGAGTCGTAGCCCCGGTATTCGAGGCGCTTGAGGCCCGCGACGACGACGTCCTGCGCCGACTGCCCACCGACGTATCCGACGATTCCGCACATACCGTTCCCTTCCTGGTCGCTCTCCCCTCTTCTTCGCATCGTCGCAGAAGGTGGACCGGGCGGCAGAGATCGAGCCCGTCCGGCGGTCGAGGAGAGCTGTGCGGGGCGGGGTGCCCGGCGCCTAGCACCCGCGTGGCAGCACCCGGGATGCAAGGAAATGCACACTATGGTCGCATTTCATTGTCAGTTGTCGCAGGCCGTCGTCGACCCCAAGACCTTCAAGACCGTCGCCACCGTCACAGTCGGCAACAGCCCGTACGGCGTGGCAGTGGGGCCGTGAGGCTTCCGGCCATGAACCCGCGACGCGGCCCGCCTCTGCCGCGCCACCGCGCTGTCAGCGGGCCGCAAAATCCCTCGATCGGTTCGGCCTGGGAGAAGGCGAGCACGCCAACGGGGTTGAGGCGTTCGGCGATCAGCGGGATCAGGGTCTCGGGATCGGAGAACCGGTTCGCACCCCAGAAGGATTGTTGTGCCGGCCGGCGCCTCCGCGTCGAACTCGGTGTCGACGGCCGTGGACCCGTCGCCGTGCTCGTCGCGGATCTTCTTGAGGATCCGCGACGAGCAGTGCTTCAACAGAACCAGCGCGGTAGGACGTTTCCGGGTCTACAGCGCCGCGAGATTGCCGACCAGGTCGTCGAGCCCGAACGAGCCCTGGGAGAGAGCCTTCATGTGCCAGGCCTTGAGGTCGAAGGCGGCACCATGGCGGCGCTTCGCGGCCGCCCGGCCCTGGAGCCAGGCGCGTTCGCCGAGCTTGTAGCCGATGGCTTGGCCGGGCCAGCCGAGGTAGCGGTCGATCTCGCCGTTGCGGCGGGCAGCCGGGCTGCCGTTGTAGGTGGCCATGAACTCCGTGGCGAGCGCCGGGGTCCAGCGCTCGCCGGGGTGGAAACCCGAGTCGGCGGGGATGGCGAGTTCGAGGTGCATACCTATGTCGACGATCACCCGGATGGTGCGCAGCATCTGCCCGTCCAGGAAGCCGAGGCGGCGCTCGGGTTCGGAGAAGAAGCCCAGGTCGTCCATGAAGCGCTCGGCATACAGGGCCCAGCCCTCGATGTTGGCGCTGACCATGCCCTCGGTGACCTGGTAGCGGCTGAGCCGGTCGGCGACCGCGACCCACTGAGCGAGCTGGAGATGGTGGCCGGGGACGCCCTCGTGATACCAGATACTGACGAGCTGCCAGGTCGGGAAGGCGTCCTGGCCGAGAGTGGGCAGGTAGGTGCGGCCGGGGCGGCTGAAGTCGAGGCTCGGGCCCTGGTAGTAGGGCCCGGAGGCGCTGCCCGCGGGCGCAATCCGGGACTCGACCTTGCGGATCGGGCCGGAGAGGTCGAAGTGGCTGCCGTCGAGGGCGGTGATCGCCTCGTCCATCAACTGCTGCAACCAGTCGCGGACGGACTCCTCGCCCTTGACCGCGTGGCCGTGCTCGTCCAGGTGGTGCATGGCCTCAAGGAGGGGTGAGCCGGGCAGGACGCGCTCGGCTTCGACGCGCATCTCGGCGAGCGTCCGGTGGAACTCGTCCCAGGCCCAGGCGTAGGCCTCGTCCAGATCGAGCTCGGCACCGGTGTTGTAGCGGGCGGCGTGCAGGTAGCGCTCTCGGCCGACGGCGTCCGGGGTGTCCGCCGCGGCGGGGACGTAGGTGTCGCGCAGCCAGGCGCGGAACTCGGAGACGGCGGTAGTGGCCTGGCGGGCGGCGGCGTCCAGCTCGGGACGCAGCCGGTCGGTGCCGTCCTTGACGAAGTCGGCGAACCAGCCCACGCCGCTGCCCGCGTGCTGTCCGGCGGCCTCCCCGGTCCAGTCGGCGAGCTGGCCGATCACCCCGGCGGCCTGCCGGGGAGCAGCGAGCAGGCCGCGGGAGATCCCCTCGGTGAGGGTGGCCCGGTAACCGTCCAGCGCGCCGGGGAGGTTGCGCAGCCGTCCGGCCACCGCCGCCCAGTCCTCGTCGGTGGTGGTGGGCATGAAGGCGAAGATCGTCCGCACCTGGTCGACGTGCGCGCCCACGGTGCGCAGTTGTCGGAAGTTCTCGCCGGTGTCGTGCATCGCGAGCTCGGCGGTGAGGCGTTCCCGCAGCAGCCGGGCACAGGCCTGTTCAGCGGGGTCGTCCGTTGCAGGGGCGGCGTCGAGTGCGGCGAGACTACTGCGAGCGAACTCGGCGTGGGCCTCGAAGCCATCCGGCGAGAGGTCCGGTTGCCGGTCGTCGCCCGGGTTCAGTCCCAGCCATGCAGCGGTCATCGGGTTATGTGCGGCCACCTGGTCGAGGTGGCTGTCGGCAATGCTGCGCGGGGTGATCGATTCATTTGCCATATGGACATCCTGACGTGCCGGCGTGCCGTCGGACTCGGCCTTCGTGACTTCACCCACGACTGAAGTCGCGGGCTTCCTGTGTCGGTGGCCAGGCAACTGAGCACACCCGCACGGGCAGCGCTCCACCGGGGGGACCGGAGTCGGTCTCCCGGTCCCCCCGGATGGGCCGACACAAGTCCGTCACGGCCCGTCGGTACGGACTGCTAGCCTGCGCTTCCCTCGCACATGCACGTACATACATTCGACTCACCGCTCTCCTTCCGTCCCACCTGCATGCCCATGCGCGCCCGGAACACCCGTGCCCGTACGGCAGCCGGTCGTGTCCGCTCCGAGGACTGTCATGTCTCCCACCGCTCCCCCGATACGCGCGGAGTTCGACCCGTGCGTCAACATCCCCTCGCTCGCCGAACTCCGGGCAGCCGTACGCAACGACGACTGGGCGTCCACCGAGGCGTACTTCGACTTCCTCGACCACGAGGACGACCGGGCGATCGCCGCAGGTCTCTTCTACGAACTCGGCTCCTGTGAACGTTTCCTGGAGCGGGCCGTCGCCGAGCACCCCGGTTCCGCCCTGGCCCGGACTCTGCTGGCCATTCGATACATCGCCGTCGGCTGGGGGATCCGCAGCTCCTACCGCGCGGAACACGTCTCGCGCGACCAGTTCCGGCAGTTCCACGAGTGGCTGCGGCGCGCCGAGAAGCTGCTCATCGACGTGTGCGCCGAGCACCCCACGTACGCGCTGGCCTGGGCAACCCGTCTGACCACCGCACGAGGGCTCGAACTGGGACAGAGCGAGGCGCGGCGGCGTTACGACCGGCTGGCCGAGCACCAACCGCACCACATTTACGCGCAGACCCTGCTGCTCCAGCAGCTGTGCCCCAAGTGGGGCGGCAGCTGGGAGGAGGCGCACGGATTCGCCCACGCCTGTCTGGAAGCGGCGCCCCCGGGCAGCCACGCGGGCCGGCTCGTCGCCGAACTGCACCTGGAACGCTGGCTGGACACTGCCGGGGACGGCCACAGCGACTATCTGCGCTCGACGGAGGTCCGGGACGAGATCCTGGCCGCCGCTGCCCTCTCCGTACAGCATCCCGACTACCGGCCCGGTTTCCACTGGGTCGGCGACCACAACGACTTCGCCGGGGCACTGAGCCTGGGCGGTCACCACCGCGAAGCCGCGCCGTTCTTCCGCACCCTCGGCAACAAGGCCACCGCTTCGCCTTGGGATTACACCGGTGACAGAGAGGTCCAGTTCCTCAAGCACCGCAAGACCGCACTGTCGAAGGGCTGAGCCGATGTCCCAGAAAATCTCCGAGCACAGATCCGAGCCGCACAGACCCGCCACGGCCCCCGACCCGGACATCCTCGAGACCGAGGTCGACGGCATCCGTACGGTGCTCGCCGCGGCCCCCGGCCCGGTCACCGCGGGCCTCTTCTTCCGCGTCGGAGCCGCCGACGAGACCCTCGCCACGTCCGGCCTCACACACCTCGTCGAACACCTCGCCCTGCACCGCCACGGGCTGTCCGACCTGCACTACAACGGCGCCACCGCCGCCACGTACACGCTCTTCCACGTCACCGGCACGCCGGAGGAGGTCACCACCTATCTCAACGGTGTCTGCGCGGCCCTGCGCGATCTGCCGATGGAGCGGCTGGAGACCGAGCGCGAGATCCTGCGCACCGAAGCGGCGGGCCGCCGCGTCGGCCCCAACCACCAGCTGCCGCTGTGGCGTTACGGCGCCCAGGGCTACGGGCTCAGCAGCCACGCCGAGCTCGGCACCTGGCATCTGACCGCCGAGGCCGTACGCGACTGGGCGCGCACCCGCTTCACCCGTGACAACGCCGTGCTGTGGATCACCGCCGACACCGTGCCGGAGGGCCTCGACCTCGCCCTCCCGGCAGGCACACCGCAGCCGCTGCCCGCCGCGACATCCGCGCTGCCCGTCACGCCCGCGTACATCACGGGCGACAGCGGCGGCGTCGTCCTGGACGGCATCGTCCGGCGCTCGACGGCGGCGACGCTCTTCACGGAGGTGCTCAGCCGCGCGCTCTACACGGACCTGCGCCAGAAGGGCGGCTACTCGTACACCGCCGACGCCGGGTACAGCCCCCGCGACAATGACGTCGCGACCATCACCGCCTTCGCCGACGCGCTCCCGAAGAAGCACGGCGCGGTGGTCGGCGGCTTCGTCGACGCGCTGGCCCGCCTGCGGGCCGGCAGCATCGAACAGTCCGAACTCGACTCGGCCCGCGCCAGGTTCCTCAAACAGCTCGACACCCCGGACGCCGCCGCGTCCCGGCTGCCCTCGTACGCCCTGAACCTGTTGACCGGGCATCACAACCTCACTCCGGACGAGCACCGGGCCGAACTCGCCGCCGTCACCCTCGACGACCTGCGCGAGGTCGCCCGCGAACTGCACGCCACGGCGCTGCTGCAGGTACCCGGCCGGGGCGCCGACTGGGCCGGGTTCACCGAGGCCCCCCAATGGTCCTCCTGGACCCGGACGAGCGCGGGCACCCGGCACCGTTCGCTGGAGGACGACTCCGTCGTACTGACGGTGTCGCCGGACGCCGTGTCCCTGGCCGCCGCCTCCGGCACGGTCGTCATCCGGTACGACGCGTGCGCGGCCCTGCTCGTCCACCCGGACGGCGGCCGCCACCTCACGGGCCTCGACGGCTTCCAGATCCGCGTCGAGCCAACGCTCTTCAAGGACCTCACGCCGAGCCGCCTGGCCTTGATCGACGCGGGCGTACCGTCCTCGGCGGTGATCCCCATGCCGCCCCGTGCCCCGGACCGCATCCCCCGTCCCGAGCGGCACGACGGCCGCCCGGGCAGCACACCGCAGACCAGGGGCGCACGGCTGGCCCGGACCGTCCTCATCTGGCTGTCCGGCATCGCGACGGCGATCTGGGGGCTGATCGCCACCGTGGCCACGCTGATGGAACTGGACGAACCGAACCCCGACCCGGGCACGATCACCGTGATCTGGCTGCTGATCGTCCCGCCGCTGGCCCTGCTCATCGCCCTGCGGAGGGGCCGCCGCAAGCGGGGCGGCTGACCCCGCGGCTCGCACGGCGGTTCTCCCGGCACACCCCGTGGTGGGGTATGCCGGGAGAACCGTCTGCTGCGCCGACGGCCCGCGACCGGTCGACACCGATATGGCACCGGACCGGCGCACCGGAGTCCTCGCGCCAAGGCGCTCCGAAATCCTGTGAACCTTTCCGCGCCCTGCGGGCAACAAGGGATGACACGCTCATCCGCCGAGCCCCCAGGAGCCGATGTGACCGGACCACCAGCCAGTCCCGAGGACGATGCCGAGGTCGTCGCGCAGTCGCTGGATCATCCCGAGATCTTCGCCGGGCTCTACGACCGCCACGCTCCGGACATCCACCGCTATGCCGCCCGCCGCCTCGGGGAGGGCGCGGCGGACGACATCACGGCGGAGACCTTTCTCATCGCCTTCCGCTCCCGGCGCCGTTACGACCGCACGCGTCGCAACGCCCGCCCCTGGCTGTACGGCATCGCCGCGAACCTCATCGGCAAGCACCGGCGCAGCGAGGAGAGGGGACTGCGGGCCCTGGCCCGTACCGGTCAGGACCCGGTGGCCGTGTCCTGGAGCGACCGCTGCGACGACCGGATCGCCGCGCAGGCGCCGCTGGCCGGGGCGCTCGCCTCGCTCTCGCCCGGTGACCGCCATGTGCTGCTGCTCGTCGCCTGGGCCGACCTCGGGTACCAGGAGGTCGCCGAGGCGTTGGGCATCCCGCTCGGCACCGTGCGGTCGCGGCTCAATCGAGCCCGCCGCAAGGTCCGTGAGGCACTCGACATGGATCCCTCGTTCACGCCCGACGTCATGGAGCTGACCCCGTCATGGACGAAATGACCCGGCTGCGCGAGCTGCGCGCGGACGCGCCCGTACCCGACCGTTCCGCACTCGCCCCGGGCCGGATGCGGCTCACCCAGGCCGTCGCCTCGGGCCGCCGTGCCCGCCGGCTGAGGGCAGACTGGCGGATCGCCTCGATCGGCGCGGCCGCGGCGATCACCGTGGCGGCCGTGCTCGGCACCCAGCTCGTCGATGCCGCCGCCCCCGACCGCTCCGGACCCGCTGCGACCGCCGGAACCCTGCGGCTGGACAGCCCGGCCGAGGTGCTGAACCGGGCCGCCGACGCACTGGAGAAGCAGCAGGCGGCCCCGGAGCCGCGCGACGACCAGTGGATCTACACGAAGACGGTGATGGCCCAGTCGCCCCAGGAGGGCTCGGCCGTCGGCCGCTTCACGTACGACCCCGACAACTGGGTCCCGTACGACAACTCCGCCGCGGCCAAGAACGGGAAGGACGACGACTACCGCACGTCCCGCCAGGTCTACCGGGCGGCCAATGAGCTGCCCGACGACCCCGCCCGGCTGCTGGCGAAGGTCCGCTCGTTCTACCCGACCGGCAACACCGCCGAGAGCCCGCCCGAGGCCGAGGCCCAGCACAGCTTCCGCGCGATGGGTCTGATGGTCGAGGCCTACCCGATCGCACCGGCCGCCCTCGCCCGGATCTACCGGGCCCTGGCCACCGTCCCCGGTGTGCGTGTCACCGACCACCTGGTGAAGGACGCCGCCGGACGCGAGGTCATCGCCATCACCCGGAAGGAGGACGGCAGCCACGAACAGCGGGAGATCCTCCTCGACCCGCACGACTTCAGGTACGCCGGGATGCGCTTCGTGGTCACCGAGGACTACGAGTACAAGTCCTCCGCGGGCAAGGTGCAATTTCCGTCGGAGAAGTTCAAGGCCGGACAGATCATGCTGAGCGAAGCCCGGGTCAACGCCGCCGTCGTCGACGCCAAGGGCGAGAAGCCCTGAGACGCCACCAGTGGCCGCGAACCGGGGCCGGTGTCCGCCACAGGGGTGCGGGCACCGGCCCCACCGGCAGCGGCAGGCACCCACAGGTGCATCATGTCGCTGCCGGATATCCTCCCGCCGGCCCGAGTCCTGGGGTGAGGGCGCATGTCCGGCGCCGAGAGACCCACCGAGCCACCACGCCCGCCCTGGGACCTCCGGCCTTCTCGGCCGACGCGGGATCTCCAGCCGTCTCCACCGCCGAAGCGTCGCATGTCGAACAGGACGGCCATCCTGCTGGGACTGTCCATCGGCGTGGGCCTCGTGGTGCTCGTCCCCGTGGGACTGATCACCCTGCTGTTCGTCCTGCGCGCCGTGAACGTCCCACCGGAGCCGGACGGTCCCCCGCTCGTACTGGCGAGCGGGCAGCTGGACGGCACCTGGCGGGACGACCGGGGCGGGCAGCTCGCCCTCGCGAAGGACGGCACGTTCAGCGCCACGAACGCCTGCGGCGACTACTGGAACACCCGTACCGACGCCAGTTCCGGATTCGGATTTCCCACCATCATGGCCGGGACCGACACCTGGGAATCGGACGAGTCGGACGAGTCGGACGAAGGCAACGCGACGTCGGTGTCCTTCGAGTTCGCCCCCGGCGACGTCACCGGCCAACTCGTGGCCGGAGGAACGCCCGATTCCGCCCTCCTGCGGACGTTCATCGGCGACCCCGACAGCGGCGACCTCTGTGTGCTCAGGAAAGTGACGTGACCGAGCCCACCCTCCGCTCCGTCAGAACTCCCGCAACAATGAACATGTGATCACTTCGCCGCCACGAAGCAGCACCCCCCGACGCGCCGAGCACGCGGCGACGCCGTACGTCGATCTGTCGCGCGCCGAATGGAGCGCCCTGCGCGACAAGACGCCGTTGCCACTGACCGCCGACGAGGTGGAGCGGTTGCGCGGGCTCGGGGACGTCATCGACCTCGACGAGGTACGGGACGTCTACCTGCCGCTCTCCCGGCTCCTCAACCTCTACGTCCAGGCCACCTCGGGTCTGCGCGGCGCCCTGAACACCTTCCTCGGGGACGCGGGCAACGGGCACGGCGCGCAGCGCGGCACCCCGTTCGTCATAGGGGTCGCGGGAAGTGTCGCGGTCGGCAAGTCCACCAGTGCCCGCATCCTCCAGGCGCTGCTGGCCCGCTGGCCCGAGCACCCCCGCGTCGAACTCGTCACCACCGACGGTTTCCTGCTGCCGATGAAGGAGCTCCAGGCACGCGGGCTGATGTCGCGCAAGGGCTTCCCCGAGTCGTACGACCGGCGGGCCCTGACCCGTTTCGTCGCCGACATCAAGGCCGGCAAGGACGAGGTGACGGCGCCCGTCTACTCACACCTGATCTACGACATCGTGCCGGGCGAGCGGCTCACCGTACGGCGCCCCGACATCCTGATCGTCGAGGGGCTGAACGTGCTGCAGCCCGCGATGCCAGGCAAAGACGGCCGGACCAGGGTCGGGCTCGCCGACTACTTCGACTTCAGTGTGTACGTGGACGCGCGGACCGAGGACATCGAGACCTGGTATCTCAACCGGTTCCGGAAGCTGCGCGAGACGGCGTTCCAGAACCCGTTCTCGTACTTCCGCAAGTACACCCAGGTCTCCGAGGAGGAGGCCATGGAGTACGCCGCGACGATGTGGCGGACCATCAACAAGCCCAATCTGGTGGAGAATGTCGCGCCCACCCGGGGCCGTGCCACTCTGGTGCTGCGCAAGGGGCCGGACCACAAGGTCCAGCGGCTGTCCCTGCGCAAACTCTGATCCTTCGAGCCTCCTGGGAGTGGCCGCGTGCTGCATCTGCGCCTGATCGTCCCCGCCGACCGTACGGACGAGGTGGTGCACCTGCTGGAGTCCACCGTCGGTACGACGCATCTCGTGGTGATGTCCGGGGTCGCCCGTGACCCGGCGGGCGACATGGTGCTGTGCGATGTGGCCCGCGAGGCGGGCGACGATCTGATAGGCGCGCTGCGCAGGCTCGGTATCGACAAGTCCGGTTCGATCACCGTCGAGAACATGGACCTGACGCTCTCCGCGCACGCCGACAGGGCCGAGGAGGAGGCGCCGGGCGAGGGCGCGGACGCGGTGCTGTGGGAGGAGCTGACGGAAGCGACCCACGAGGAGTCGACGTTCAGCGTCACCTATGTGGCGTTCCTCGCGGTCGCGACGATGCTCGCCGCCTGCGGTGTGATGCTCGACAACGCGATCCTGATCGTGGGCGCGATGGCGGTCGGCCCGGAGTTCGGGCCGCTGGCCGGGATCTCCACGGCCCTGGTGCAGCGCGCTCCGCGGCTGGCGTGGCGGTCGCTGGTGGCGCTGATCGGCGGCTTCGCCGTCGCGATGATACTGACCGCCGGGTTCGCCTGGCTCATGGATGCCTCCGGGCTGTTCAACCGCTCGATGATCGAGGCGGCCCGGCCCAACACAGCGTTCATCTGGAAGCCGGACGCGATGTCGTTCGTGGTGGCGTTCCTGGCCGGGATCGCCGGAACGCTCTCGCTCACCTCGGCGAAGTCCGGGGCGCTGATCGGCGTCGCGATCTCGGTGACCACCGTGCCGGCCGCGGCCAATGCGGCGGTGGCATTCAGCTACAGCGACTACAGCCAGATGTCGGGCTCCACGGTCCAGCTGCTGGCGAACCTCGGCGGGATCGTGGTCGCGGGGACGTTGACGCTGCTGGTCCAGAAGGTGCTGTGGGCGGCACGCCGTCGCCGGACGGGCCGCGTTGCGAGCCCGTCGGCGAATGGCGAGCGGCGCGGCCGACACAACCGGACCCGTCCGACTGACGGCCCGGTTGAGCCGGGACCTGCCAAGCCCGCACCAGCGAGTGCGAACCAGCCGAACCCCGACCGACCGAGCCCGGCCCAGCCGGCTACAGGCCGGCCGGGCCCGGACTAACCGAGTGCCGACTTCACCACATCGGCCAGCCGCTCGGCGACAGCCCGTGCCTGCTCGATGTCGGCCGCCTCGACCATGACCCGTACCAGCGGCTCCGTGCCCGACTGGCGCAGCAGTACGCGTCCGGTGGAGCCCAGCTCGCGCTCGGCCTCCGAGACCGCCGCGGCCAGCTCCGCTGAGGTGTCGACCCGGGACTTGTCGACGTCGCGGACGTTGATCAGCAGCTGCGGCAGCCGCTGCATGACCCCGGCCAGCTCCGCGAGCGTACGGCCGGTGGCCGCGACCCGGGCCGCCAGCAGCAGGCCGGTCAGCGTGCCGTCACCGGTCGTGGCGTGGTCCAGGACGATGACATGACCGGACTGCTCGCCGCCCAGGGCGTACCCCTCGGCCTTCATCGACTCCAGTACGTAACGGTCGCCGACCGCGGTCTGGACGAGCTGGATGCCCTCCCGCTCCATCGCGATCTTGAAGCCGAGGTTGGACATGACCGTGCCGACCACGGTGTCCTTGCGCAGCTGCCCGGCCTCGCGCATGGCGAGGGCGAGCACGGCCAGGATCTGGTCGCCGTCGACCTCCGCGCCCGTGGCGTCCACGGCGAGGCAGCGGTCGGCGTCGCCGTCGTGCGCGATGCCGAGGTCGGCGCCGTGCTCGACGACTGCGGTCTTCAGCAGATCCAGGTGGGTGGAGCCGCAGCCGTCGTTGATGTTCAGACCGTCCGGATCGGCACCGATCGTGATCACCTCGGCGCCGGCCCGCGCGAAGGCCTCGGGCGAGACCCGGGAGGCCGCGCCGTGTGCCTCGTCGAGGACGACCTTCAGCCCGTCGAGCCGGTTCGGGAGGACTGCGATGAGATGGGCGACGTACCGGTCGAAGCCCTCGGCGTAGTCGGTGACCCGGCCCACCCCGACGCCCGTCGGACGCGCCCAGGGCTCACCGGTGCGGTGCTGCTCGTAGACCGTCTCGATCCGGTCCTCCAACTCGTCGGCGAGCTTGTGACCGCCACGGGCGAAGAACTTGACACCGTTGTCCGGCATGGCGTTGTGGCTGGCGGAGAGCATCACACCGAGGTCGGCGCCCAGCGCGCCGGTGAGGTACGCCACCGCGGGGGTGGGCAGCACACCGACCCGCAGGACGTCCACGCCCGCGCTGGCGAGGCCTGCCACGACGGCGGCCTCCAGGAACTCTCCGGACGCACGTGGGTCGCGTCCCACCACGGCTGTCGGCCGATGCCCCTCAAAGGTGCCCGCCTCGGCAAGCACATGCGCCGCAGCAACCGAGAGACCGAGCGCCAGCTCGGCCGTCAGATCCGCATTGGCGACACCGCGCACACCGTCCGTGCCGAAGAGTCGTCCCACTGGTGTCCTCCGAAGATGCTCCGAAACCGCAAACCGAACAAAGCGAACCGACGCAACCCAGCACACGATGCGGCGCGTCCGTCGCCGGGCAACGCAACACACCGCTGCGTATGCAGGCGTATGAACGTCTTATGCCGTTATACGCCCGAGGGCGCCGATAGACGAACGCCCCGGCAAGCACGAGATGTGCCGCCGGGGCGAACGTGTAACGCAGGTGAGCAGGCGGTTTAGCGCTTGCTGTACTGCGGGGCCTTACGGGCCTTCTTGAGACCGGCCTTCTTGCGCTCGACCGCACGGTCGTCGCGGGAGAGGAAGCCGGCCTTCTTCAGCGGGGCGCGGTTGTTGTCCACGTCCGCCTCGTTCAGCGCGCGGGCCACGCCGAGGCGCAGGGCGCCGGCCTGACCGGAGACGCCGCCACCCGAGATGCGGGCGATGACGTCGTAGCGGTTGTCGAGCTCGAGCACCTTGAAGGGCTCGTTGACTTCCTGCTGGTGCACCTTGTTGGGGAAGTAGTCCTCAAGGGTGCGACCGTTGATCTTCCACTTGCCGGTGCCCGGAACGATCCGGACGCGGGCAATGGCGTTCTTCCGACGGCCAAGGCCGGCGGCAGGCTGCGGCTCGCCGAAGCGGGACGCCAGCGACTCGCTGGTGTACTCGCCCTCGACGGGAACCTCGGACTCGAAGGTGGTCACCTCGGCGAAAACCTCTTCGCCCTCGACGCCCTCGACGGGGTTCTCAACAGTGGTCTCGGCCACGATTCTCCTCAGATCTTTCTTTTGGTCTTAGGGGGAGGCCGGAACTACTGCGCGACCTGGGTGATCTCGAACGGGACCGGCTGCTGAGCAGCGTGCGGGTGCTGGTCGCCCGCGTAGACCTTGAGCTTCGAGAGCATCTGACGGCCCAGGCTGTTCTTGGGGATCATGCCCTTGATGGCCTTCTCGACAGCCTTCTCGGGGTTCTTCGAGAGCAGCTCGTCGTAACGGACGGAGCGGAGACCACCCGGGAACCCGGAGTGGCGGTACGCCATCTTCTGGGTCTTCTTGTTGCCGGAGAGGTGAACCTTCTCGGCGTTGATGATGATGACGAAGTCGCCCATGTCCATGTGGGGGGCGTAGATCGCCTTGTGCTTGCCGCGGAGGAGGTTCGCAGCCGTGGTGGCGAGACGACCCAGGACGATGTCCTGCGCGTCAATGATGTGCCACTGGCGCGTCACATCGCCGGGCTTGGGGCTGTACGTACGCACTTCGTAGCCTTCGCTTCTTCAGTGGATGGGGTCCAGACACATGGCACCTCTGAAGCGATCATGCAGCTGGGGCTCACAATGCCGGGGACGCTGCCCGTATGCGAGCCACTGGTGACTGCTCCAGAGAACCTACGTAAGGGCCCTACGCGTGAGAACGACGAAGCCAATACGCATAACAATCGACGAGACTACCCGCCCCGCCCCGGACGGGTCAAAACGCGTGGCCCTCGGGCGGGCGGCAGCGGGGTTCCCCGGCCTGGCCGGCCCCGCTGCCGGGGTTCCGTCCTCAATCGCCGGACGGGCTGTTCGGTGCGGGTTCCCCGCGGGGCAACCGCGTCACCGGGCCCGTTCCACCCTCCGCTCGTCCCACACCGGCTCCGTCGTCTCGCGTACGACGCCGTCCGAGCCGAACACCAGGTACCGGTCGAAGGACTTCGCGAACCACCGGTCGTGCGTGACGGCCAGCACCGTCCCGTCGTACGCCTCAAGACCGTCCTGGAGGGCCTCCGCCGACTCCAGGTCCAGGTTGTCCGTCGGCTCGTCGAGGAGCAGCGCGGTCGTGCCGGCCAGCTCCAGGAGGAGGATCTGGAACCGTGCCTGCTGGCCGCCGGACAGCTTCTCGAAGGGCTGGTCGCCCTGGCGTTCCAGCTCGTAGCGGCGCAGCACGGACATCGCCCCGCCGCGGTCCTTGGCGTGCTCGGTCCACAGGATCTCGACGAGCGTGTGGCCCAGCAGCTCCGGATGGGCGTGCGTCTGCGCGAAGTGTCCCGGTACGACGCGCGCCCCGAGCTTCCACTCCCCCGCGTGCGCCACCGGCTCGCCCGCGAGCAGCCGCAGGAAGTGCGACTTCCCCGACCCGTTCGAGCCGAGGACGGCGACCCGTTCCCCGTAGAAGATCTCCAGGTCGAACGGTTTCATCAGTCCGGTCAGCTCCAGGCCCTTGCAGGTCACCGCCCGTACGCCGGTCCGGCCGCCGCGCAGCCGCATCCTGATGTCCTGCTCGCGCGGCGGCTCCGGCGGCGGTCCTGCGTCCTCGAACTTCTTGAAGCGGGTCTGCATCGCCCGGTAGCGGGACGCCATGTCGGGGCTGATCGCCGCCTGCTGCCGCAGCCGGTGGACCAGCGCCTTCAGCCGGGCGTGCTCCTCCTCCCAGCGCCGCAGCAGTTCCTCGAACCGGGCGAACCGGTCCTTGCGTGCCTGGTGGTACGTGTCGAAGCCGGCACCGTGCACCCACACGTCGCTGCCCGCCGGACTCGGCTCGACGCTGACGATCTTCTCGGCGGCCCTGGACAGCAGCTCCCGGTCGTGGGAGACGAAGAGAACCGTCTTACGGGTCTCCTTCAGCCTCTCCTCCAGCCACCGCTTCCCGGGGACGTCGAGATAGTTGTCCGGCTCGTCGAGCAGCAGCACCTCGTCCGGCCCGCGCAGCAGCGCCTCCAGCACCAGCCGCTTCTGCTCACCACCGGACAGCGTGCGCACCTCGCGCCACTGCGCCTTCTCGTACGGGACACCGAGCGCGGCCATCGTGCACATGTCCCAGACGGTCTCGGCCTCGTACCCGCGGACCTCCGCCCAGTCGCTCAGGGCCTGCGCGTACTTCATCTGCGCGGCCTCGTCGTCGACGGTGAGGATCAGCTCCTCGGCCCTGTCGACCGCCAGGGCCGCCTCCCGGATACGGGGCTGGGCGACGGAGACCAGCAGATCCCGGACCGTGCGTTCGTCCCGCACGGAGCCCACGAACTGCCGCATCACCCCGAGCCCGCCGCTCACCGACACCGAACCACCGTGCGGCTGGAGCTCCCCGGCGAGCAGCCTCAGCAACGTGGTCTTCCCGGCGCCGTTCGCCCCCACGAGGGCGACCACGGCCCCGTCCGCGACCCGGAACGAAGCGTCGCCGAGCAGCACCCGCCCGTCCGGTAGGTAGTACTCCAGATGACCCGCTTCGAGATGTCCCATGCCCAGCATTGTCACGGGCCGCGAAGCCCTGGCCCAACCGGTTTGTGTTCCGTCTAGGATCGCCGCATGAGCTTTGGGCAAGGGGGGCCCTCGTGGGGGCCCGGGGGCACGCAGACTCCGGACTGGGCAGCGCTGGCCGACGAGTCCGCCGCGCGCAACCGTCGCAAGAAGTGGCTGCTGATCGGCGGCGGCGTGCTCGCCACCGCGGTGGTCGGCGCGATCGTGGCGACGGCGGTCGTCTCGACCAGCAACCACGGCTCCCCCGGCACCGGCAAGAACGCGAGCGAGCTCCCGGCACCGACCGACCTGCCGAGCAGCACCGCCGAGCCCGAACCGTCCTTCTCCTCGGTGGCACCACCGCCCCCGCCGGACCCGAAGGACTACATATCCGATGTCAGGAAGGACCGGGCGCCGATCACCGTCGACGCGTTCTTCCCCGGCAAGAAGCTGACGATGGGCGACCGCGGCTACGTCAAGGGCGCGACCCAGCAGACGAAGAACTGCGCCGCGACCACCAAGGGCGCACTCGGTTCGGTCCTCGTCAACAACGGCTGCGACCAGGTCGTCCGGGCCACGTACAGCAGGGACGGCATCGCCGTCACCGTCGGCCTCGCGGTCTTCGAAACGGAGGCGCAGGCCACGAAGGCGGCCCAGCAGGCCGGCGGCAGCATCGCCCCCCTGAGCGGCGCGGGTGTCCCGGCCTTCTGTCCCCCCGGATCGGTGTGCCGCCGTACCGCCAACTCCTACGGCCGCTACGCCTACTTCGCCATCACCGGGTACACCAGCGGCAAGAACGTCACCACGGCCGACAAGGACGCCTACGCCACCGGGGACGACCTGACGAACTTCACGTTCCGTCAGATCCGCCACCGCGGCGAGCTCCAGGCCTCGGCCGCGGCCACGGCACCCGCCGGCTGACCCGCCCGGGGGATCTCGTGCGTCTTCCGTTCCTCCTCACCCTGCCCCGGGTGCTGCGCCACAGCGCGGCCATCGGCGCCGATCTGCCGCCGGACGAGGCCGTCGTCCTCGACGCCCCGGACGCCGCGCTCCGCACCGCCCTGACCTCGGCCGCCCAGGGCGACCACGGCCCCGCCCGCGAGCTGCTCGCCGCGACCCGTGCGCACACCCAGTGGGAGCTGCGGGACGGTTACGTGTCCCGGCTCGCCGAGGCCGCCCTGCACAACCCGGGTTGGCTGGACGCCTGGCTGGACGAATCCCCCGAGGACCCGGACGCGGTTCTGGTCCGGGCGAACCTCTGTATCGACCGGGCCTGGGAGATCCGTACGGCCGAACGCGCCGGGCATGTCTCGCGCGACCAGTTCCAGGCCTTCTTCGCGCTGCTGGAGGACGCGGCGCCGGTGATCGGGAGAGCGGCCGAACTCAACCCCGCCGACCCCGTGCCGTGGCGCATCGCGCTGATCCACGCGGTCGGCAGCCAGGCCCCGCGCGAGGTCTTCGACGGCTACTGGGCACAGGCCCTGGCGCGGGACCCGCACCACTTCGGATGCCATGCCGCGGCCCTGCAGTACCTGTGCGCCAAGTGGCACGGCTCGCACGAGGAGATGTTCGGCTTCGCCGAGAGCGCGGCCGATACGGCCCCGCCCGGTTCGAAACTGCACGCGCTGCCCCTGTTCGCGGCGCTGGAGTACGCGGTCCTGTCCCCCTCCCCCGGCGCACCGACCCGCCCCGACCCGTACGCGCTCCGCGTCGCGGCCGCGGTCACCCGCGCCCTGGACCTCTCGGCCGCGTACGAACCGGGCAGCCACGAGGCGGCGGGCTTCCGTAACCACCTGGCACTGATGCTGCTGCGTACGGAGCGCTGGGACGAAGGGCTGGAGGCCTTCCGCGGCATCGGCGTCCATGCCACGAAGTACCCCTGGGCGTATTTCGGGGACGACCCGCGCCAGGAGTTCCTGGAGACCCGTTCGGGTGTCCGTATCCACGTGGCGACCCGGACCCCGTTCTTCGGCCGCCCCCCGCAGCCCCGCACGACCCCCGCATGGGCGCCGGGCGCCCCGTGCGCGGTCGCGATAGCGGTGGCCCGCCCGGCGGACGTGGCGCAGGCGGCCCTGATGTGCGGCGTCTCGCTCCGCACCGCCCCGGCGACCGCCACGCACACCTATGTCGAGGCCGTCCCGGAGGCCCGGCCCGCCAAGCGCTCGGTCCTGTCCACGGAGGATCCGCTGACCACGGCGGCCGACAACTTCACCACGGGCGAGAAGTGGCCCACACTGGTCCTGCGCCGCACGCCCGAACGCTGTGGGTTCACCCTGTTCCTCAAGGGCAGACCGCTGGCCGCCCACGAGTGGAACGCCACGTCCCCGGCCCCCGACCACACCACGGTCACCACCACGGCCGAAGTCCTGTCCCGCGCCTTCGCCCTCACGGACCCCCGCCCGCTGGTCCACATCCTCCGGTCCACGGGCAACCCTCCCCGCCACCAGTCGGACCTCCTGGCGGCCCTGTCCCTGCCCCCGCTGCCCCCGGGCTTCGGCGACCGCCCGGAGGTCC
Source organism: Streptomyces sp. NPDC057543 (assembly GCF_042801895.1). Taxonomy (NCBI): domain Bacteria; kingdom Bacillati; phylum Actinomycetota; class Actinomycetes; order Kitasatosporales; family Streptomycetaceae; genus Streptomyces; species Streptomyces sp. NPDC057543. The sequence continues at coordinate 19,213 of NZ_JBHVFF010000103.1, forward strand.
TCGACACCCTCCCCGACGCCCGGCTCCTGACCCGCCGCGGCCTGCTGGCCGGCATGCGCTCCACCATGACCGCCCAGGACGGCGAACACCCCTCGGCCCCGGACCGCCACGAGCCCCGCTCCCTGCGCTGGTGGCTGGTCCGCGTCCTGGCCCTGCTGCTGTTCACGGCTTCCGCGGTCCGCGGCTGGCTGGGCCCCGACGTCAGCCCGGTCGGCGCGACGGTGGTCACGATCTCGGCCCTGTACGTGGCGGCCCGGCTGACGGGCGCCTGGCGACAGCGACGCCGGACCTGCGGCGGAGCCGCACCGGCCCCCGAATGAACGGGAATCCCGCCCGCGGCTCTCAGCAGCAGCCGCCCCCCGGAAGCGTGCGCATGTTGCGCGCCTCCTTGGAGCGCGCGGCCAGCAACGCGTCGGCGGGGTAGGCCACTTCCTCCAGCGTCAGCCCGTGCGGCCGCACCACGTGCACGCCGGGGTCCCGCACCTGTGCCGCCAGCACCTGCGCGGGCCACTCGGCCGGGCGGCGCCCGTCCCCGACGAACAACGCCGCTCCGATCAGTGCCCGCACCATGTTGTGGCAGAACGCGTCGGCCTGCACGGTCGCCGTCATGATCCCGGACGCCTCGTCCCGTACCCAGCTCAGCTTCTGCAGCGTACGGATGGTCGTGGCGCCCTCGCGCCTCTTGCAGTACGCGGCGAAGTCGTGCTCCCCGACCATCCGGGCCGCCGCCTCGTTCATCGCGTCGACGTCCAACGGCCGGTCGTGCCACAGCACATGACCGCGCAACAGCGGATCCACCCCACCGGGACGATCGGCGACGCGGTACGCGTAGCGGCGCCACAGCGCCGAGAACCGGGCGTTGAACCCGGCCGGCGCCTCGGCGATCCGCCAGATCCGCACATCGGGCGCCATCCGCCCGGCCATCCGCCGCAGCAGCTTGTCCGCGTGCTCGGCCCACACCTCGTCCGGCAGATCGACATGGGCGACCTGTCCCCTGGCGTGCACCCCGGCGTCCGTACGCCCGGCGACGGTCAGGTCGTACGTCCGTGAGGACCGCGTCACGGTCCTCAGCGTGTCCTCGATCTCCCCCTGGACGGTCCGCCTGCCGGTCTGCTTGGCCCAGCCGGAGAAGTCCTTGCCGTCGTACGCCAGGTCCAGCCGCAGCCGCACGGAGCCGGGCTCCACTTCGTCACTCACCGAAGGATCCTTTTCTGCCAGTACATACGGAACGGGCCCGCACCGCCCCGAAGGGTGATGCGGGCCCGTCCAGTGGTCTCAGAACGCTCAGGCGTCCTTGGACTCCACGTCGGCCTCGGCCGGCTTGGCGTCCTCGACGACCTCGGCCGGAGCCTCGTCCTTCTTGAGGGCGTCTTCCTTGACCGCACGCTTCGTGGCGGCCTCGGCCTCACCGGTGGCCTGCTGGGCCACGGTCAGCGCCTCGACCAGCTCGATGACCGCCATCGGGGCGTTGTCGCCACGACGGTTGCCGATCTTGGTGATGCGGGTGTAACCACCGGGGCGGTTCTCGTACCGCGGGGCGATCTCGGTGAAGAGCGTGTGCACGATGCCCTTGTCCGTGATCGACTGCAGCACCAGGCGACGGTTGTGGATGTCGCCCTTCTTCGCCTTGGTGATGAAACGCTCGGCGACCGGACGCAGGCGGCGGGCCTTGGCCTCGGTCGTGGTGATGCGGCCGTGCTCGAACAGCGCCTTCGCGAGGTTGTTGAGAAGCAGCTTCTCGTGCGCAGCGCTGCCGCCCAGACGGGCACCCTTGGCGGGCTTCGGCATGGTTTTTCTCCTTGTGTGCTGCACCGGCCGTATCAGGTACCGGTGTCAGTTCCCGTGCGGCGGACGCCGCCCGGAAGATTCAGATCCGAACAGGCAAGAACCGAACTCAAGCCCGTCCGGCGTTTGAGGACACTCCCTCACGCCCGAGCCCAAAACAAGCCCGTCCGGCGATTGAGGACAAAGCCTCACCCCGGCCCGGGGCACCCGACAGAACCCGAGCACCCCAGCCGGAGGCGTGTCAGTACTGCTCGGTCTCCACGAAACCCGCATCCGCGTCGTCATCCGCGCCGAACGCGTCGGCCGCGGCCGTCGGGTCGAATCCGGGCGGGCTGTCCTTGAGCGCGAGGCCCATACCGGCCAGCTTCGCCTTGACCTCGTCGATCGACTTCGCACCGAAGTTGCGGATGTCGAGCAGGTCGGCCTCGGAACGAGCCACGAGCTCACCCACGGAGTGGATGCCCTCACGCTTGAGGCAGTTGTACGAACGGACCGTGAGCTCCAGCTCCTCGATCGGCAGCGCCAGATCGGCGGCGAGCGCGGCGTCCGTCGGGGACGGGCCCATGTCGATGCCCTCGGCGTCGATGTTGAGCTCACGCGCCAGACCGAACAGCTCGACCAGGGTCTTACCGGCCGAAGCCATGGCGTCACGGGGACGCATGGCCTGCTTGGTCTCGACGTCGACGATCAGCTTGTCGAAGTCGGTGCGCTGCTCGACACGGGTCGCTTCGACCTTGTACGTGACCTTGAGCACTGGCGAGTAGATGGAGTCGACCGGGATACGGCCGATCTCCTGGCCCGCCTGCTTGTTCTGGACGGCGGAGACGTAGCCGCGACCGCGCTCGACGGTCAGCTCCATCTCCAGCTTGCCCTTGCCGTTCAGCGTGGCCAGGACCAGGTCCGGGTTGTGGACCTCGACACCGGCCGGCGGGGCGATGTCAGCAGCGGTGACCAGGCCGGGGCCCTGCTTGCGCAGGTACATCACGACCGGCTCGTCGTGCTCCGAGGAGACGACCAGCTGCTTGATGTTGAGGATGAGGTCGGTGACGTCCTCCTTGACGCCCGGCACGGTGGTGAACTCGTGCAGGACACCGTCGATCCGGATGCTGGTGACAGCGGCACCGGGGATCGAGGAGAGGAGCGTGCGGCGGAGAGAGTTGCCGAGGGTGTAGCCGAAGCCCGGCTCCAGCGGCTCGATGACGAACCGGGAGCGGAACTCGTCAACGACCTCTTCGGTCAGCGACGGACGCTGAGCGATAAGCATGTTGGTTCCTTCAGTCGTGGGCGCCCACTATTTGACGCCCCCAGATACTGACAAGGGTACGGGCGGCACGACCCGAAAGAGCCGTACCGCCCGGACCCACGAGCTGCTACTTGGAGTAGAGCTCGACGATCAGCTGCTCCTGCACCTGGGTGTCGATCACCTGGCGCTCGGGCAGCGAGTGCACGAGGATCCGCATCGTCGACGGCACGGCTTCGAGCCATGCCGGTACGGTGCGCTCGCCGGCCTCGGCCTGGGCCACCTGGAAGGGGGTCAGGGCCTTGGACTTCTGGCGAACCTCGATCACGTCGTTCACGGCGACGCGGGCCGACGGAATGTCGGTCTTCGTGCCGTTCACGGCGATGTGTCCGTGACGCACCAGCTGACGGGCGTGGTCGCGGGACTTGGCGAAGCCTGCCCGGTAGACCACGTTGTCGAGGCGGGTCTCAAGGATGCGCAGAAGGTTCTCACCGGTCTTGCCGGTCTTCTGGTTCGCTTCCTTGTAGTAGTTCACGAACTGCCGCTCAAGAACACCGTAGATCCGCGAGCACTTCTGCTTCTCACGAAGCTGGAGAAGGTACTCGCTGTCCTTGGTGCGCCCGCGTCCGTGCTCACCCGGGGGGTAAGGACGGATCTCGATCGGGCACTTCGCGCTCTCGCACTTGCTGCCCTTGAGGAACAGCTTCTGCTTCTCCCGACGGCAACGCTTGCAGTCGGCCCCGGTGTATCGCGCCATTTTCCAGTTGTCTCCGTTGCTTCAGACGGATCAGACGCGACGGCGCTTGGGCGGCCGGCATCCGTTGTGCGGAGTGGGGGTGACGTCCTGGATCGAGCCGACCTCCAGGCCGGTGGCCTGGAGCGAACGGATCGCGGTCTCGCGGCCGGAGCCCGGACCCTTGACGAAGACGTCAACCTTGCGCATGCCGTGCTCCTGCGCGCGGCGGGCGGCCGACTCGGCGGCCATCTGCGCGGCGAAGGGGGTGGACTTGCGCGAGCCCTTGAAGCCGACGTGGCCGGCGGAGGCCCAGGAGATCACGTTGCCCGAGGGGTCCGTGATCGAGACGATCGTGTTGTTGAACGTGCTCTTGATGTGCGCGTGGCCGTGAGCGACGTTCTTCTTTTCCTTGCGACGCACCTTCTTGGCTGCGCCCTGACGACCCTTGGGGGGCATGTCTTGACTCCAGATGGAGAGGGGAGGTGATCGGTCCTACAGCGAAGACCGCTGGTTGCTGCGGATGACCGGTGGCCCGGACGACCGCAGTGCGTCCGCTGAGGACTACTTCTTGCCCGGCTTCTTCTTACCGGCGATCGCGCGACGCGGGCCCTTACGGGTACGAGCGTTCGTGCTGGTGCGCTGGCCGTGGACCGGCAGACCGCGGCGGTGACGCAGGCCCTGGTAGCAGCCGATCTCGACCTTGCGGCGGATGTCGGCCTGGATCTCGCGACGGAGGTCACCCTCGGTGCGGAGGTTGGCGTCCACGTACTCGCGGATCTTGACCAGGTCCTCTTCGGCCAGGTCACGAACGCGGGTGTTCGGGTTCACGCCCGTGGTGGCGAGAATCTCCTTGGACCGGGTGCGCCCGATACCGAAGACGTAGGTGAGGGCAACCTCCACGCGCTTTTCGCGCGGGATGTCAACACCTGAAACGCGTGCCATTCAATGGCTCCAGTTGTTATTTCGGGGGTCTTCCACAGTGCCGCTCCCGATCGCCGACCTCTCGTGACGAGAGGTGGTACGCCCGGGTCCCCGGCCCCCGCCGGAGGTGTCGTCAGCCGAAGCTTGGACGGACTCTGCGTATGTACGTTTTACGTGCGTCGCGCGAAGTACTGCGAGATGCAGGTGGTCGTGCGTCAGCCCTGGCGCTGCTTGTGGCGCAGGTTGTCGCAGATGACCATGACCCGACCGTGACGGCGGATCACCTTGCACTTGTCGCAGATCTTCTTGACGCTCGGCTTGACCTTCATGGGATGTCAGGTTCTCCGGGTCAGTGCCGTCACCGCGCCGAAGCGGGGTGCAGGCAAGATCTACTTGTAGCGGTAGACGATCCGGCCACGCGTCAGGTCGTACGGGGAGAGCTCCACGACGACCCGGTCATCCGGAAGGATTCGGATGTAGTGCATCCGCATCTTGCCGCTGATGTGCGCGAGGACCTTGTGACCGTTCTGGAGTTCCACCTTGAACATGGCGTTCGGGAGGGACTCGATCACGGTGCCCTCAATTTCGATGGCACCTTGCTTCTTGGCCACGCTTCGCCTTTCGAATCGGCTACCTTGATCGACTCCCTGCATCGCATGTGGACATGTGGACACACTGATGCACGAGAGCCGACGAGTCAGTCTACGTCAGCGGACCCCAAAAGACGAATCCGTCAAGTTTGCCCACCCGGGGAGATCCTTAGACCTCCACAAGGGGGTCATATCAGCCGAGGGGATCCGGCGCCGCCTCGATTCCGTACTGGGCCAGCTTCGCCTTGCCGCAGTCGGGGGCGGTCAGGACCAGGGGGCCCTGCTCGGTGAGGGCGATCGAGTGCTCCCAGTGGGAGGACCAGGTGCCGTCCGTCGTGATCACGGTCCAGTCGTCCTGGAGCACCTCGGTCTGCGGCGTACCGAGGGAGACCATCGGCTCGATCGCCAGGCAGACACCGGGTACGAGCTTGATGCCCTTGCCACGCTTGCGCGCGACATAGTTCAGCAGATGCGGGTCCATGTGCATCTCCGTACCGATGCCGTGGCCGCCGTAGTCCTCGATGATCCCGTACTTGCCGGTGGCGGGGCGGGGCTGGCGGCGGATGTAGGACTCGATCGCCTTCGAGATGTCGACGAGGCGGTTGTTCACCTTCATCGCGGCGATACCGGCCCACATGGACTCCTCCGTCACCCGCGACAGCTCGATCAGCTCCGGAGCGTGACCAGTGCCCACGAAGGCCGTGTACGCGGCGTCGCCGTGCCAGCCGTCGACGATCGCGCCGGCGTCGATGGAGATGATGTCGCCGTCCTTGAGGACGGTCTTGTCGTCCGGGATGCCGTGGACGACGACCTCGTTGACCGAGGTGCAGATGGTCGCGGGGAACCCGCCGTAACCGAGGAAATTCGACTTCGCACCGTGGTCGGCGATCACCTTGCGGGCGACCCGGTCCAGGTCCAGCGTCGTGGCGCCGGGCACCGCCGCCTCGCGGGTGGCCGCGTGAATGGCAGCGACCACCAGCCCCGCCTCACGCATCTTCGCGATCTGCTCGGGGGTCTTGATCTGCACCATTGCACGGCGCCTCTCTGCATCGGACTGCATCGAACGGTGACTGCGGCGTACCCAACGATACGGCGCAAAC
>NZ_JBHVFF010000104.1:0-25486 GCF_042801895.1 Streptomyces sp. NPDC057543
GGCTCAGTAGCCGGCGACGCCGAGGTCGCGGCAGATCTCGACCAGCTCCGGGTGCACGTAGCGCCCGTTCTCCTCGATGGCGACGCCGTCCAGGTAGATGGAGGGGCCCAGCACGCTGCCGTCGGTGTGGGCGGCGGCCACCCACGGTTCGCCGCCGATCCAGGCGCCCTTGGTGCCGATGCCGAGCTCGACGCAGCCGAAGACCCGCTCGTCCTCGACGATGCGGCCGGTCGGGGCGAGGACGCCCGGGTTGAAGCCGAGCGACCAGTGCGCGATCCGGAACATGTTCGGGTCGTCGAAGGACTCCATCCAGCGGCGGAAGGTGTCCGCGTCGGCGCCGCCCTCGATCCTGGTCACGACGCCCTTCTCGACGGTGCAGCGGACCGGGGAGCGCAGCAGTCCGATCTCGTCCGGCGGCCACAGGGCCCCGTCGAAGACGAGGACGCCGTCCTGGGTCTCTTCGAGGGGGTTCCAGGAGATCTGACCGGAGAGCATCACGGTCTCGCCGGGCTTCTCGGCGGGCTTGCCGCGCAGGTTGATCGGCCGGTCGCCGTTGCGGCCGACGAGGTCGGTGCCGTTGACGGAGGTGATACGGACCTCGTCGGCGGCCTCCAGGAGTGCGACGAGGGCCTTGCCGAGGCGGATGACGCCCTGGAAGTCGGGGCGGCCGACGGTGGCGACCAGCATCTGGACGTCCATCGCGGTGAGGTTGGTGTAGCGGCAGCCGTTCGCCATGGCGGCGCGGAAGGCGTCGGAGTGCATCAGGTACGAGACGGCGAACTCGATCCACACGTCGGCGTCGGCGATGGCTCCGGCCACGGGCCGGGGCGGTTCCATGGAGGCGCCGGGCAGCGTCTCGTACCAGACGACGACGGGGTGTGCGCCGACGGCGGCGACGGCCTGCGCGGTGGCCTCGATCACCCGGCGGTCGCTACTGGTGTCGCCGGTGAGGACGACGTGCTCGCCGCGCTTGACGAGCATGACCTCCTCGACGAGCTTGCGGGCGGCCAGGGCGAGTTCGAAGCTGAGGTACTCGGGACGCGGTTCGAGCCTGCTGTACATGTCCATGGAGGGTTCTCCTTGCCGTGCGGGGGGGTGCTGAGTGATGCGGTGGTACGGGGAGTGGTTCAGGGGCCGTCAGGTCTTGAGGATCTGGGCGGAGTCGCCGAGCGAACTGCCCGCGATCAGTCCGGCGCCGACCAGGTTGAGCTCCTCGTCGGCGGCGGGGCCGCGCAGCTTGCGGTAGCCGACCCGGACGACGAGGGCTCCCAGGACGAGCCAGCAGGCCTGCGGGGTGAGGATGAGCAGACCGGTCGCGAGCATGACGCCCATCTGTCTGCGGGTGCCGCCGAGCAGTTGGATGGCGGCGCCGGGAACGGCCCAGAGCAGCATGGTGCGTACCGCGTCCGGGTCGCTGAGCCCGCTCTTGATGGTGTCGGCGTACACCTTGGCGACGGGCGGGATGAGGCCCTGTCCGAAGTAGGAGCGCCAGGCGACGGCGACGACGACGAGGGCGACGGCGAAGCCGATGAGGGCGGCGAGGAACTGCTGGCGGCGGCCTTCGCGCTCGAACGGGTCCCAGGGGCGGTGGTCCCTGCGCAGCAGCCAGCCGGCCTTGAGGTCGTAGCCCATGTCGGCGAAGGCGGGGCCGGTGGCGGAGACGTATCCCACCAGAAGGGCGAGCGGCACGGACGGGATTCCGATGGCCAGGCCGAGGATGAGGAAGATCAGGGTGACTGCGAAGGACGGGAACCAGCCGGACTGCATGGCGGCGAGGCCGACGATCAGTTCGTGGACCAGGGCGGCGAAGGCGGCGAACAGCACCCAGCCGACGATGCCGAGCGGGCTCATGTCGCCGGCCAGCCCGCCGAGCACGGCGAGGATCGCGGCGCCGGCGGTGAACAGGGCGTAGCCGCGGATCAGGGAGAGCCGCAGTGCTCGCTCGTCGACGGTGTACACGGTGCTCGGGTCTGCCGGGACGGCCGCGACCCGCGTGTCCTCGACGGCCGCCTGTCGTTTGCGTTCGCGACGCCCGATCAGCAGATGCACGGCCTGACCGAGCGCCACGATTCCGGCGCCGACCATGACGCCGTGCGGAATGTATCCGGCGCCCAGGTCGGTGTGGAAGAGGTCGGGGCTGTACTGACGCAGCAGCAGGCCGATGCCGAACATCATCAGGGCCCAGACGTTGCCGAGGAAGGCGACGCCGGCTGCGGAGAGCGGCAGGCTGAAGAGGGTTCCGGCCAGGCCTACGGCCGTACCTCCGGCGAGGATGAGGGCCCGGCGTCCTCCCCGGTCGCCGGCCTTGATGGTCTCGGCGGCGGCCGTGCCGGGCGGCCAGGCCGCGTCGGCGGGCAGCAGCCGGGAGCCGAAGGCGCGGTAGAGCACCCAGGCGTCCACGACCAGGCCGATGAAGGCTCCCGCGAGCATGGGCCAGACCAGGTCCTTGCGCCCGAATACGTACGGCACGGCCACGGAGGTCAGCAGTGCGTTCGCGGAGGCGAAGGTGGCGGCAGAGATGGCGCTCTGGGCGAGGTTCTGCCGGTGCACGGAGCGCATCCGGCGCAAAAAGCCCAGCGGGATGCGGCCGATCAGCATGGCGACGAGGGCGCCGACCACGGAGGTGTTGGCGGAGATGCCCAGTTTGGAGACCAGGTCGATACCGATGACGGCACCGACCGCGGCCAGCACCACCAGGATGACCAGTAGCACGGGCTCCAGGGTGCGCGGATGCGAGCGGGTGTCGTCGGTGTCGGGGCCCGGCGGCGGGGCAGGGTCCGGGGCGGAGACATGGTGCGCCATGGGGCACCCCCTTCGGTGAGCAGGACTGGGTAGGTCGTCGGCGGATGTGCGCGGGCATGGCCCGGCACACCGGCGACGCGGGTACCGCGCTCGCAGCGGTGGGAGGTTCTGCGGTGGGCCGGTTCAGCCGCCGAGGGCGGCGGTGATCTCCGCCGCTCCGGCGCGGACCAGCGTCACAAGGGTGTCGGCGGCCCGGTCCACGCGGTGGGACGGACCGATGACGGTCAGGGAGGCGGGGACGCCGTCGCCCTGGAAGACGGGGGCCGAGACCGCGGTCACGGCCTCGTCGTACTCGCCGTGGCTGATGCTGTAACCATCGGCGCGGACCTGTGCGTAGCAGGCGAGCAGGGCGTCCAGGTCGGTGATGGTGCGGTCGTTGAAACGGGTCAGCCCGGTGGGGCCGAACATCTGCCGGATCTCGCGTTCGGGGTGGTACGCGAAGATGGCGTGTCCGGACGCTCCGGCGTGGCCGGGCATGACCGCGCCGATGATCGCCGTGTAGCGGACGGGGCCGGTTCCGTCGACGGCGGCTTCGCAGCGGTAGCTGCCGCCGTGCGGGACGTTGAGGACGATGCTCTCGCCGGTCTCGCGGAGCAGCCGGGCGAGCACCGGCCGGGCGAGCGAGGAGAGCATCCCGCTGTGTTCGCCGACCCTGGCCAGCCGGGACAGGGCGGGTCCGGGGCGGTATCGGCGGGTGCGGTCGTCGCAGACCAGGAAGGCGCGCGCGGTCAGCGTGGTGAGCAGTCGCTGGACGACGGCCTTGTCCCAGCCGTGGTGACGGGCCAGTTCGCTGACACCCCACTCGGGCCGTTGCTCGGTGAAGGTGAGCAGGACGAGCAGGGCCCGGTCCACGGTCTGCAGGACGCCGGGGACCCGGTTTCCGGCTTCGGCCGGGGTGCCGGTGTCCTTGCCGTGCTCCGTCATGGGGACGGACCTCCTTCGTCCATGTCATCCGCCTACCGGTGCGGAAATCGCAACGCCGTTGCGTTTTCTGGCGAAAGGATGCGGGTGCCCCCAGCGGGTGTCAAGGGTTTGCCGCGAATTCGCCTCCGCGGCGCGAATGTGCTGCTCACAGGCGGTGGCGGGACAGGTCGCACCGGTGGCGTCGGCGCGTGGGCGTGCCGCCCGCAGGCATGCGTTCTTCGCACGGTCAGGAGCTCACGCATGAGGCGCACAGCTTCCACGCTTCACCCGATCGGCCTAACGGAAAGGTGGCGTCCGCACCACCGTGACGGGCGGTCACCGCCGAAGCGCCGCACATGTGACGGCCGGCCTGCGCAGCCCGGGAGGTTGCAGCGTCCATCCGGGTGAGGCGCGATGGAAATCGGACGCGCCTCCCCTGATGGATCCAGCCACAGGACGCGCCCGGGCGAGGAGGGATCGGCCATGGGAGCCGCTGACGGTTTCACGGATTCCGGAGAGCTCGACGGCCTGACGGTGTACGACACCGCGGGCGAGAAGATCGGCAGTGTGGGCCGGGTGTACGTCGACGACAACACCGGCCGCCCGGACTGGATCACGGTGAAAACCGGCCTGTTCGGCATGAAGGAGAGTTTCGTGCCGCTCGCCGGGGCCCGTCGCGTGGGCTCCGACCTGCACATCACGCATCCGAAGGAGCGCGTCAAGGAAGCCCCCCGGGTGGACGCGGACGCGCATCTGTCGGTGACGGAGGAGGAGGAGCTCTACCGCCACTACGGCCTCGCCAGGAACACCACCGCGCGGCTCGGCGGGCAGTCGGGCACCACGACGTCCGGGACCGGCACCACGGCCACGGGCGCGGCGGGAGCCGCCGGAACCGGAGCCATGGGCGCGGCCGGCACCGGACGTACCTCCGGCAGCGACCGGCCCACCGCGGCCGGCACCTCCGCCTCCGGTACGGACACCTCCCGCACCACCACGTCGCGCACGACCGGCATGGCCGACGCGGGAACCGGTACGGGTCCGGGCAGGCACCGCGACACCGGGACGGCCGGCACGGCCCGGCCCCTCGTCGGCGCCGGCGCGGGTGCCGAGCGGTCCGCCGCGGACGTCGGCGGCAAGGAGGAGTTGATCCGCTGCGAGGAGCAACTGCAAGTCGGCACCGAGGAGTACGAGAGCGGCAAGGCACGCCTGCACAAGTACGTCGTCACCGAGAACGTGACCAGGACGGTGCCGGTGATGCACGAAGAGGTACGGGTCATCCGTGAACCGCTGCGGCCCGGCGACAGGGCGACGGGGCCCACGGAAATCCGCGAGCAGGACGTCGAGCTGACCCTGCACGCCGAGCGCGCCACCACACGCAAGGAGACTGTGCCGGTCGAGCGGGTGCGCATGGAGACCAAGAAGGTGACCGAGCAGAAGGAGGTCTCCGCCGAACTCCGCAAGGAACAGATCGACTACGCGGCGGACGACAAGACCATCGGGGGCGGAGACATCGGAGGCAAGGGCATGGGTGGCGAGCCCGGCCGAGGGCGCCGCCGCTGACCCCCGCGCAGAGCGGCCGGCAGCCGCACCGAGAGCGCGAGTGAGGGGCGGGCCCGTGCCGTACCAGGGCCCGCTCTCTCGCCGTCAGTGCGCCGGCAGGAAGCGCACCGAAGGCCGCCCGTCGGGGCCGTCCGGGGCGACCCGCGCCCGCACCCGGTAGACATCGGCGATGAGTTCCTCGGTAATCACATCGGTGGGGGTTCCGGCGGCCACCACCCGTCCCTCCTTCAGGACGACGATCGGGTCGCAGAACATCGCGGCCAGGTTGAGGTCGTGCAGAGCGATCACACCGGTGAGGGGCAGCGACGTGATCAGTGACAGCAGTTCCAGCTGGTGCTGGATGTCGAGGTGGTTCGTCGGCTCGTCGAGCAGCAGTTCACGCGGTTGCTGAGCCAGTGCGCGCGCGATCTGGACGCGTTGCCGCTCGCCTCCGGAGAGGGTGTGCCAGGACTGGCCGGCACGTTCGGAGAGACCGGTCCTCTCCAGGGCCTCGCGCACCGCGTCCTCGTCCGCCCGGCCGGGCGCCGACCAGGCTCTGCGGTGCGGGACGCGCCCCAGGCGCACCACGTCCAGGACGCTCAACTCGACCTGGGTGACGGCATGCTGGTCGACCACGGCGACCCGCTGGGCCACGGTCCGGCGGCCGATCGCGTCGAGCCGTCGGCCGTCGAGGGTGACCACGCCCGTCTCCGGGGCGAGGACTCCGGCGAGCACCCGCAGCAGGGTGGACTTGCCGGAGCCGTTCGGCCCGATCAGGCCGACGGTCGCGCCGGGCGGCGGAGCGAGGTGGACCCCGTCAAGGACGAGGCGGCCGCCCGCCTCCCTGCTGACCCGCTCGGCACGCAGCCCGTCAGTGGCTCCCCCTGTCATGTGACCCTCCGGGTGCGGTACAGGACCAGGACGAATGCGGGCACGCCGATGAGCGCGGTGACGACACCCACCGGCACCTCCTGCGGGTCGAGGACCGTCCTGGCGAGCGTGTCGACCCAGACCAGGAACACGGCCCCGGCCAGTGCGGTGACCGGCAGCAGCCGCCGGTGCCCGGAGCCGGAGAGCGCCCGGGCGGCGTGCGGCAGTACCAGGCCGACGAAGCCGATGGCGCCCGCCGAGCTGACGAGTGCGGCGGTCAGCAGCGCGGTCGTGCAGAGCAGCACGATCCGGGTGCGGGCGACCTGGACGCCAAGCGCGGCGGCGGCGTCCACGCCGAACGCGAAGGCGTCGAGCGTACGGGCGTGCCCGAGGCAGACCAGCAGCGTCAGGACGAGAACGGCGGAGCAGATCCACACGTCGGTCCAGCCGACCCCGCCGAGCGAGCCGAGCAGCCAGAACAGCACCCCGCGGGTCTGCTCGGCGTCGGCGGAGGTCATCACCACGAAGGAGGTGAGCGCGGAGAACAGCTGCATGGCCGCCACACCGGAGAGGACGACCCGGTCGGTCGTGCCGCCCAGGGTGTGGCTCAGCAGCAGAACGAGGGCGAACGAACACAGTGCGCCGATGAACGCGCCGGCCGAGAGCGACACCGCTCCCCCACCGACCCCGAGGACGACCACCACGACCGCGCCGGTCGACGCACCGGAGGAGACGCCGAGGACGAACGGGTCGGCGAGCGGGTTGCGGAGCAGGGACTGCATGACGGTGCCGCACACCGCGAGTCCGGCCCCGCACACCGCCGCGAGCAGGGTGCGCGGCATGCGCAGGTTCCAGATGATGCCGTCCCGGATCGGGGTGAGCCGCGTCCGGCCCCAGCCGAGGTGGGCGGCCACCGTGGACCAGACGTCGGCGACGGATATAGGGGCGGGGCCGATGGTGACGGCGACCGCGATGGACAGCACGAGCAGCGCGACGCCGCAGGCCCACAGGCCCCCGCCACGCACCCTCCGTGCACCGTCCCCGCCACACACCTTCCGTGCACCGTCCCCGCCGCGCGCGGTCGCTTCGGAGGCCCGCCGCGCGCCCGCCGCCGTGGGCCGCTCGGTGTCCGTCACCCCTCGAGCCCGAACGTGCGCAGCCCGGCGGCGACGCGTTCCACGCCCTCGACCGTCCGGATGGACGGGTTCATGGCCTGGCCGCTCAGCAGGATGTACCGCTTGTGCCTGACGGCGTCCATGTTTTTCGTGGCGGGGTTGGACTCCAGGAATTCGATCTTCTTCGCGGCGCTCTCGGCGGTCTGCGCCTTGCGGGTCAGATCGCCGATGACCAGGACGTCGGGGTTGCGGTCGGCGACGGTCTCCCAGCTGATCTGCGGCCATTCCTCGTGCGTGTCGTCGAAGACGTTCTTCGCGCCGAGTTCCCCGGTGATGATGCCGGGTGCTCCGCAACAGCCGGCCAGGTACGGGGCCTTGGAGTCGGAGAACCAGTAGAGGAGGGTGGTACCGGAGGCGTCGATGGACCCGGTCGCCTTCTTCACCCGGGCCCGCAGCCGCGCCACGAGCGAGTCGCCGCGCTCCTGCACGCCGAACACCCTGGCCAGGTCGCGCACTTCGTCGTAGACGCTGTCCATGGTCAGTGGCTCGGTACGGGCTCCGTCGCCACGGCCGCTGTTGTCCTTGCCGGTGCAGTCGGCGGGCGAGACGTAGGTGGGGACGCCGAGTTCCTCGAACTGTTCGCGGGGGGCGACGCCGCCCTTGGCGAGGGTCGACTCGAACGACGCGCTGATGAAGTCGGGCTCCTGGTCGAGGACCTTCTCCGACGAGGGCCGGTTGTCGGCGATCCTGGGGACCTCGGCGTTGGCCTTCTCCAGACCCTTCATCACCGGGTCGGTCCAGGTCGCGGTGGCGGCCAGCCGGTCGGCGAGGCCGAGGGACAGCAGGATCTCCGTCGACCCCTGGTCGACGGAGACGGCGCGGCGCGGCGCGGATTCGACGGTGACGGTGCGCCCGCAGTTCTTCAGCGTCACCGGATATCCGTCGGCGGAGCCGGACTTCGCGGCGGAGTTGCTCGTTCCGCCGCCGCAGGCGGTCAGCAGGACGAGTCCCGCCGTGAGCAGGGCGATGGTGCGGACGGAGCTGGCTGTGGACGGCACGGAGTCCCTCTGCGTCTCTGGGCCCATGCGCGGAGCCCGTTGGAGTTCTGCGCCCGGTACCGGGTCGCAGCCGCCAGCAGGTCTTCGGACTCGGGTTCTGTCGGACGGGACGCCTTCCCAGGACACCCGAAGGTGGTTCCCAGTGGCCGTGGCCCCGCCCGTCCCCCTCACCGCTGCGCGTCAGTTCCGGATTCTCACCGGATTCCCTGACTCCTACGTGGAGTTCGACTGGCCCTGGCAAGCTATCATGCGCGTCCACGCAGCTCATGGGCGGTGTGGCCGGTGGTACGCCGGGCTGTGCTCCCCGTCGCACCACCTGCCTGATGCCTACGGACGCTGAAGAGCGATCACGGCGTTGTGTCCGCCGAAGCCGAAGGAGTGGCTGACGGCGCGCCGGACAGGCAGCCGCAGCGGCTCTTCGGTGACGCAGTTGATGTCGAACTCGGGTGCCGGGGCGTCCAGGTTGGCGATCGGCGGTACGACTCCGCGCTGGAGCGTGAGGACGGTCAGTCCGGCCTCGATCGCTCCGGCCGCCCCCATGCAGTGCCCCAGTACGCCCTTCGGGGCGGTGACGGGCGGCCGGTGCGGGTAGACCCGGCCGATGAGGGCGGCTTCGGTGGCGTCGTTGATCGGCGTCGCCGTGCCGTGCGCGTTGATGTGCTCGACGTCCTCGGCCGCCCAGCCCGCGTCGCGCAGCGCGGCCTCGACCGCCGCCCGGGCGACCGCGCCGGACGGGTGCGGACGGGTGGGGTGGTGGGCGTCGGTGGTGGCGCCGGTGCCCGCGAGCAGCGCCCGGGCTCCGGCGCCCCGGGCTGCGGCGTCCGCCGCCCGTTCCAGCACCATGACGGCGGCGCCCTCGCCCATGACCAGCCCGGCACGGTCGGCCGCGAAGGGCCGGCACCGCCTGGCCGGGTCGCCGTGCGCCCGGGCCGCGGCTCCGGACCGGGCGAACCCGGCCATGGCGGCCGGGTAGACGATCGACTCGGTGGCTCCGGCGATCGCGATGTCGCACTGCCCGGTGGCCAGGAGATCACGGGCGACGGACAAGGCGGTGATACCGGACGAACACGCGGTGCACGGTGCCATGCTGGGACCGGTGGCCCGCAACTGGATCGCGATCTCGGCCGCCGGCATGTTCGGGATGGTGAGCAGGATGCCCGACGGTGAGATGGCGTCCGGTCCGTGCCGGTCGAGTACGACGGCCTGCTCGGTCAGTGAGGCGGAGCCACCGCTGCTGGTGCCGACGACCACCGCGACCCTGCTGCCCTCCCACCGCTCCGGGTCGAGTCCGGCGTCGGCGACCGCCTCCCGGGCGGCGAGGACGGCGAGCTTGACGTACCTCCCCATCCGGAAGGACGTGCGCCCGCCGATCGCGGCGTCCAGATCGATTCCGTCGACGGTGCAGGCGAAGTCGATCGCACAGCCTTCGAGTGCCGCGACGGTACGCACCGGCGAGACCCCGGCGCACACACCTTTCCAGGTGGATTCGGTGTCGTTGCCGACCGGGGTGATCATTCCCAGACCGGTGACGGCGATGGCGGGCCTGTTCATCGCGCGTTGCTCATCGGCGCCGAGCCGCTCGCCGGGGTCCCGCGGTCCGCTGTCGCGTCGATGAACCGTGTGATGTCGGCGAGGGTGGCGCCCTTGGGAAGCCCGTCGAAGTCCCCACCGCCGCCCGCCGTCTCCCTGATGAGGACGGCGAACTCCGCGACGGCGAGGGAGTCCATCTCCAAACTGTCCATCGTGGAATCCGGGCGGATCTCGGCGGCGGGCACTTTGAAGGTGTGTGTGAGCACCTCGGTGATCTTTGGATGAATCGTACTCATGAGCTTCCTCTCCATCATTCGGTACGGCTGCCGGGGACGGTGGGGGAATCGCCCCGACGCCGGATCAACTGGGTGGCGTGCCTCCAGTTACGCCTTGGGGCGAACCGATTCGGCAACGTTCTTCCACGGGGTCCGCACCACCGGGCCAGGACGGCCGCCGTACCCCAGAAGGCGAACAGCACGACCCGGACGCCGAGGGCCCCGGACGCCTCCCGTACCCGGCGGGTCCGCGGGCCCGTTCCGGCCCTGGTCACGACCCTCACCGCGGTCCCTGAGCCGTCGTCCGGCCGCCGTGCTGCTGCCAGGCGGCCGCCGGGTCGTCGTACGCGTCGACGTAATCGGCCCCCGCGATGGGCCAGTCGGCGAGCAGTTCCCGCGGCAGCGCGAAGGAGTCGACGAGGGCGGGCAGTCGGGGGGCGACGGTGGTGATGAGCTGATCCACGGCCTCCGGCAGCCGGTTGACCTGATCACCTGTCAGATGACCTGCGGCCAGCAGGTCACCGCTGTTCCGGGCGATCCAGTCGAGCGCGAACAGCCTTTGCAGTTCGATGAGTTGTTCGCGCGCGGGTCCGTCCGGCAGACCGGCCACCGCGTCCGTGTACGCCTCGGCCGCCTGCCGGTGGGCGTGGGCCTCGACGCCTCGCAGGGCGGGCCCGGCCGCGGCGTTCCACCGCCCCAGCGGATCACCGTGCGGCGCGCGGCCCATCCGCTCCCTGGCCCGGTCGAACCAGATCTCCTCCAGGGCCGCCAGGAGCCCGCCGAGGAACCGGGGGTCGGCGAGATCACCGGGTGTGCCGCCGCGGGGGGTTCCGCACCCGGCGGGTTCGGTGGCGAAGAGCATTTCCGCGGCCGCCTTGGCATGGATGGCCAGGTTGTCGCCCTCGGCGGTGATGGCGCCCTCCACTCCGGTGAGCAGTTCGCTCATGCCGTTGTTCTCCAGGAGCGCCTGGGCGCCGCACCGTTCACGGCATTCGACGATCACGGACCTGGCCCGCCAGGTGATCCACCCCTTGGCCACGGCGACCAGCCGCTCCGCCTCCTCCGGGCCCGCGCCCGAGCCGTCCTCCCGCCGCTCCCAGCGGTCCAGGGCCCTGCGGTGCAGCAGGCTCATCGCGAAGACGGTGGCCATGGCCACGGCGAGGGGGCCGTGGTGGCTGCGGTGGGCGATCACCGGTACCTGCCGCGAGCCGCGCGGCCCGGAGATGTACCGGTGGCCGCCGTAGCGGACGGCGACGGCGAGTGTCGCGCGCGCGGAGCCGACCGCGCAGGCGCTCATCGAGATCTTTCCGGAGGCGACGCGTCCGATCGACATACGGAGTCGATGTCTCCGGTTGTCGACCGTGCTGCTGAACCCGCCGTCGTCGCCGATGCGTCCGTGGTCCCCGCCGAGCAGCGCGTCGCGTCCCACGAAGACCTGGTCGAAGGAGGTCACGCAGTGGTCCACCGGACTGCCCATGCGTGCGGGAAGCCTGCGGACCCGCACACCGGGCAGGGCCCGTAGGGCATCGGTGAGCGGTACGAGGAAGAGGAAGACCCCCTGATCGCTGCCGTCGACGAGCAGCCGGGCGGCCACGAGCCCCGTCTTGGGGCCGCCCGCCGGGCTGGTGTTGGGCATGAATTTCTGGGCGCCCGCATGCGGGGTGTGCAGCACGAAGCCGTCGCGCGCGCGGTCGTAGGCGGCCACGGTCTCGATGGCGGCCACATCGTTGCCGTGCGCCACCTCCGTACAGAGAAAGGTGCCGATGCTCCGTAGCCGGAGGAAGTCCGACAGGTCGCGCCGGGTGTCGCCCTCGTGGTCCAGGAGGGTGCCGAGAAAGAGGTTGTAGTGGATGCCCGCCACCGTGGCGAGTGCCGGGTCGACCGGCCCGAGCCATTCGTGCAGGGCCGCGAGGGCGCGTGAGTCGGCGGCGAGCCGGGCGCCGCTGTCGAGGCGGTCGTTGAGGACGCGCAGCCGCTCGTACGTGAGGCCCAGGCGCTCGGCGGGGGTACGGCGCTCCGGGCGGCGGAACGGCTCCGTGCTGATCAGCCGCTGCCAGAAGCCGTGCTCCCGGCGGTAGTTGTCGCCGAGGAGCACAGCGGTGAGCAAGTCCGTGGACGGCTCGGTGGAGGGATCGTCGATCATTGCGGTCATGCGACAAGAACGACTCAGTCGACGGCGAGGACACCGGGGGCCGTCCGCCGCGGACCGTCCGGTTCGACGCGCTGGAAGGCGAGCGCGACGTTGTGCCCGCCGAAGCCGAAGGAGTGACTGAGCGCCCGCTCGACGTACTGCGTGCGGGGCTCCTTGACCACGCAGTCGAGGTCGAACCCGTCCGGCAGCGAGGCCAGGTTGGCGATCGGCGGGACGAGCCCCTGCTCCAGGGTCAGTACGGTGGCCGCCGCCTCGATCGCCCCGCCCGCGGCGAGGGTGTGCCCGAGCACGCCCTTGGACGCCGTCACCGACGGCCGGTGCGGGAACAGCTCCGCGATGAGCTCCGTCTCCATCGCGTCGTTCAGCGGCGTCGACGTGCCGTGCGCATTGATGTGATCGATCTCGTGGGCCGCCCAGCCTGCCTCGTTCAGCGCCGCCTCCACTGCCCTGCGCGGCCCGGCTCCGTCCGGGCCGGGGGCCGTGGGGTGATGGGCGTCGGTGCCGGAGCCCGCACCGGTCAGCAGGGCGCGCGGCCGCCCGCCGCGGGCGTAGACGGCGGGTGTCCGCTCCAGCACGAGCGCGGCGGCACCCTCACCGATCACGAAACCGTCCCGGTCCGCGGCGAACGGCCGTGATGCCGCGGCCGGATCGCCGCTCCGCCGGGACAGCGCACCCATGCCCGCGAAGGCGCTCACCACCAGCGGAGTCAGTACGGATTCCGCGCCGCCCGCCACCACCACATCGCACCGGCCGCTCGTCAGCAGGTCGCGGGCCACGGCGATCGCGGTCGCCCCTGACGCGCACGCCGTGGCCGGTGCCAGGCTCGGGCCGTACGCCCGTAACGCGATGGCCACCTCCCCGGCGGCCGCGTTGGGCATCATCATCGGGACCAGGAGCGGCGACACCGCGTCCGGTCCCTGACCGTCCAGCCTGCGCACATTGTCGACGAGCGCGGACACCCCGCCCACGCCGACGCCCAGCACCACACCGACCCGGCCGCCGTCCCACCGCTCCGGCGACAGCCCGGCGTCCGCCACCGCCTGCCGGGCGGCGACCAGCGCCATCTTCACGAACCGTGCCATCCGCCACACCGCGCGTCCGCCGACGGCCTCGTCGAGATCGATCCCGTCCACCGGACAGGCGAAGTCGACGGGCAGCCCCGCCAGTTCGTCGCAGCGCCGGGCCACGGAGACGCCGGCGCACAGTCCCGCCCAGAAGGTGTGCTCGTCCGCACCCGCCGGAGTCACCAGCCCCATTCCCGTCACCGCGACACCCATGTCCGCCCGCCCCATGTTCCGCCCCCTCCGCCGTAATCGATCACGCCTACCGGTTGTCGAACGGCAGTAGCCCCGGCGAGGTTGCGCTCACTGGGCCGAACGGGTCACCGATGGGCCGGGTGGACGGATCCGCGCCGCGCGTCCGGTACGCGCGTTCACCCGTCCGCAGCAGTCCACCGCGCTG
Source organism: Streptomyces sp. NPDC057543 (assembly GCF_042801895.1). Classification (NCBI taxonomy): domain Bacteria; kingdom Bacillati; phylum Actinomycetota; class Actinomycetes; order Kitasatosporales; family Streptomycetaceae; genus Streptomyces; species Streptomyces sp. NPDC057543. Next base: position 13,706 of record NZ_JBHVFF010000104.1, read on the forward strand.
TCCGCACCGGTGGAGCATCCCCTTGGGTCATGGAAGCGGACGACAACCGGTCGGAATCCCCCGACGCGCGCACGGAACTGACGGAACTGGAGGCGCTGCGCGCCCGGGTGACGGCGCTGGAGGCCCGTGCCCCGGGGCGGCACCGGCTGCGGGCCCGTTCGTTCCTCGCCGTACTGCTCATCCTCGTCGCGGCCGTCCTCACACCGCTGAGCATCGTGTCCACCTGGGCGAAGAACCAGCTCGGCGACACGGACAACTATGTGGCGATGATGGCGCCCCTCGCATCCGATCCCCATGTGCAGGCCGCGGTGAGCGACCGCGTCACCGGGGCCGTCATGAAGCACCTGGACGTGAAGGCGTTACTGGCCGATGTCGCCCCCGCGGACCGGCCGGTGGTCGACAAGGCGCTCACTCGCCTGAGCGGCCCCCTCACCACGGGAGTCACGGGCTTCGTCCACGGAACCGTGGAGAAGTTCGTCACGAGCGACGCCTTCGCGACGATCTGGACCGGTCTCAACCGGGCCGCCCAGTCCGCGACGCTGAAGGCACTGACCGGCAGCGGCAACGGGGCGGTGAAGCTCACGAACGACACCGTCACCATCGACCTTGCACCCGTGATCGACCGGGTGAAACAACGCCTCGTGGACCGGGGGCTCACGATCGCCGCGAAGATCCCCGAGATCCACACCGACTTCACCGTGCTGACCTCCGACGCGGTCGGCAAGGCGAAGAGGGGGTTCCGGGCCCTCCAGATCATCGGCTTCTGGCTGCCGCCGGTCACCCTGGCCCTGGCCGCGGGCGGGGTGCTGCTCGCGGTGCGCCGCCGACGCGCACTGGTCACGACGGCGCTCGCGGTCGCCGCGGGTGCCGCGGTGCTCGCGGTCGCCATGTGGCTGGGCCGCGCGTTCTATCTCGACAGCCTCCCGCCCGAGGTGTCGCAGCCGGCGGCCGGTTCCGTCTTCGATGCCCTGGCCGGCCCGGCACGCACCCTTGTCCGGGTGGTGATCACGCTCGGCATCGTGGTGGCCCTCGCCGCGTGGCTCACCGGTGCCGGCCGCGCCGCCACTCGCGTCGAGGCCATGTGGAGCGGCGGCATCGGTGCGGTACGGGACGCGGCCGGTGTCACCGGCGGCCCGGTCGGCAGGTGGGTGCACCGGGCCAGGGCCTGGCTGAACTGGACGGTGGTCGTGGTGGCCGCCGCGGTCCTGGTGGTGTGGGACCGGCCGACCGGCCTGGTCACCGTGTGCATCGCACTGTGCGCGCTGTTCGCTCTCGCCGTCGTCGAGTTCCTCGACGAAGACCGCACGCCGCGTCCGGCGGCGCCCGGACTCCGGTGAACTCGGGGCAGGCCCTGCGGCGCCGTCGCGTTCAGCCCCGGGCGAGGGCCGCGTTCAACTCCGCCTCGTCCGGCGGGTTGGCCCCGGCCCGTGCGACGGTCACGGCGGCGCAGGCCGCGGCGTGGCGCAGGACCTCGGTCACGGTGGCCCGGTCCAGCGAGGGCAGCCGTTCACGGCCGTCCGCGCCGAGCAGTCCCTGTGCGGCGAGGGCATGCAGGGTTCCCGACATGAAGGCGTCGCCCGCCCCCACCGTGTCGACCACGTCGGTGGGCAGCGCGTCGACCGTCACCTGCCCGCCGGGAAGGACGGCGAGGGCGCCGTCGCGTCCCCGGGTGACGAGGACGAGGGCCGGGCCACTGGCGAGCCACCGCTCGGCGACCTCCCGCGCATCCCGGTCCGGGTAGAGCCACTCCAGGTCCTCGTCACTGGCCTTGACCACGTCGCTGAGCGCGACGCAGCGCTCCACCTCGCGGACGGCCGCGTCGTGGTCCCCCATCAGTTCGGGTCGCACATTGGGGTCGTAGCTGATGGTCGCGGACGTCCGCAGCGACTCGACGGCGGCGAGGACGGTGGCCGCACCGGGTGCCATCACCGTAGCGAGGGAACCGGTGTGGACATGGTGTGGCGGCCGGTCCGGGGGCACCGGGGCGAGCGTCCAGGTGATGTCGAAGGTGTACGCGGCCCGGCCGACGTCGTCCAGAGTCACGGCGGCGGACGGGGTGGGCGCCGTGGCACCGTCCGTGCGGACCCCCACCCCGGCAGCGACCAGGTGGTCCCTGATCAGCCGTCCGTTGTGGTCCTGGCCGAGCTGGGTGAGCAGGGTGGTGCCGTGCCCGAGCCTGGCCAGGCCGTAGGCCACATTGGCCGGGCTGCCTCCCGGGTGGACCTGATCGGCCGCACCCGGCAGCCGGACGATGTCGGCGACGCATTCGCCGATGACCAGCAGGGCGAGTCTGTCGAGCATGAGGGTGGGGTCTCCTGGAGTGCGGTGCCGAGGGCGCCCTGGTCCCGGGGATGTTGTGGACAGGTTACGACGGCCGGACGGTATCAAGGGCGTGACGGACGAAGTCCCCCGACCCTGTGGGGAGGGCCGGGGGACTCGGGTCCCTACGCGGTCGGGTTCAACTCCGCACGCGGGTCGGGTTCAGGTCCGCACGCGGGTCGGGTTCAACTCCGCACGCGGGTCGGGTTCAACTCCGCACGCGGGTCGGGTTCAACTCCGCACGCGGGTCGGGCTCAGGTCCGCACGCGGGTCGGGCTCAGGTCCGCACGCGGGTCAGGTTCAACTCCGCACGCGGGTCGGGTTCGGGGCCGCACGCGGGTCAGGAGGCGCCCTTGCGCCCCTCCTCCCCGTACCGCCGCTCGAACTTGGCGACCTGCCCCTCGGAGTCGACCACGCGGGCCTTCCCGGTGAAGAACGGGTGGCTCTCCGCGGAGATCTCCACGTCGATGACGGGGTAGCTGTTGCCGTCGTCCCAGTCGATCGTCTGCTCGCTCGACGCGGTGGACCGGGTCAGAAAGGCGTAGCCCGCCGAACGGTCGCGGAAGACCACGGGGCGGTAGGGCGGGTGCTTGTCCTGCTGCATGCCTGCTCCTGGGAACGTACGGGGTCGGCTCGGGGCGCTCCTGGCCAGCCTCGCGAACCGGGACGCCCGGCGCGATCGCTGACGTCCGTACGGGGCATCGGCACACGCGGGCGGGGCGGCGACGCCCTCGGGCCGCGTACGTCATCGCGGGTGGGCGGCGGCCTCCAGCGCGTCGGCCACGAGTGTCAGGAATCGTGCGTGGGCCTGCGGGCTGCAGACCGGCTCCGGGTTCCAGGGCAGCACCCGGGCGGCACGTTCGATCGCCGCCCACTCCGCGTTCCCCCGGAGTTCGTCGAGGGGGGTGGCGTTGGCCCGGACGTCGGCGAGCACGACGGCTGGGCGCAGCGACGCGGCCTGTGCCCAGCCGACCGTGGACCAGTTCGCGCCGGGCCCGTCCGTCGGTTCCACGAGGTCGACACCGAGCTCGGCCAGCACGCGCAGTTCCGGCCACATGCGGGGGCGGGCGAGATGCGTCCGGTCGTCCCCGGCCGGGGAGAGGGCGACCACCCGGGGCCGGTCGGGTCCGGCGGCGAGCGTGCGCAGCCGGTCCCGGGCGGCGTCCAGGTCCCGGGTCGCCGTCGTGGGTTCCCCGGCGCCGAGCGATCGGGCCAGCTGCGCGAACCGGTCGCCGATCTCCGCGAAAGTACGCGCCTGGCCGACGTCGATGACGGCGACCGGGACGTGCTCCTCCAGATGCTTGGCGGTCTCCGGGGCGAGCCCGTAGACCTGCCCGCCGCCGTAGCTGACGGCCACGACAAGATCCGGCTCACCGCCCAGCAGGGTGTCCACGTCCAGGGTGCCGCCCGCACCGAGGTAGCGGACCTCGGTCAACGCCAACGATCCGGTCTTCGCCCGGTCCGGCACGGTGCGATCGTCATGACCGGAGCCGAATATCGCGCTGGGGCGTATCCCGTGGTCCCACAGGGTCGCTCCGGCCTGAACATAGGCGAGCACCCGCGTCGGGCACCGCCCAGCGGTCGACAACTGTCCACGATCGTCGGAGAACTGCCACACGGTCCGCTCCCTCACGTCACACGCACCTCGCCGGCGGCCACTGCGCCCCGTCTTCAGGGCCGTACACCAGTACCTGCCCAGCGAACCCCCGCGACATCCCCTTGTGCGGCCGGTCCGGCACATGTGACGCGAAGACATCCGCGCATGGCCGGACGGGGGGGCGTCGTCCCGCCGATGGCAACGGTCCGCTACAGGTCCGCTTCGGTCGTGTGCCCCAGGTAGGTGAGCGGCCCGGGGTCCGGTACCTGGAGCTCAACGAAACCGAGCCGGTCGTAGAAGGCTCTGGCCGGGGTGTTGGCCGTGAGCATGGACAGGTGCACGGCATCCACTCCCTTGGCTCGCAGGGCAGCCAGGAACTTGCGCATCAGCGCTCTGCCGTACCCCTTCCGCTGCCACGTGGGCAGCAGATCGATGTGCAAGTGGGCGGGATGGGCGGCCAGTTCGGGAATGATCATCCGCTCCGGGGCGTGCAGCAGAACGGTCATTTCCTCGCTGGGGGTGCGCGCCGGGCCGTCCGGTTCCGGGAAACGGTCTGCTACGAGGGGCAGCCACCGCTTGCGGAACTCCGTCACGAAGCGCGCCGTGTCGGCGGTCCCCACGATGTAGCCGACCGCCCGGCCCGTACCGTCGTCGATCACGAAGGCCAGATCGGGTTCGAGGTACGCGTACGGCGCGGCGAAGATCGACGGCATCAGCTCCGGATCCGGGTACAGATGCCGGGAGTCGCCACCGTTGTCGGCCGTCCGGACGCAGATGTCCACGAGGGCCGCGCGGTCGTCGGAGTGGTAGGCCCGTGGGCCGGCGGGCTGGGTCATCGCCTCATCCTGCCGAGCCCGGGAGCGCTCCCACAAGCCTCGGGGAGAATTTCTTCGTGGCCTCGGACGCCGCGTCGGTGTACGAGGCCGCCGTCGACCGTACGCGGAACACGGCCGAGCAGGACTTCCTGCGGCATCGCCGCCGGGCGCTGCCGGATGACTGAACGGAGTCCTCAGCCGGTATCGACACCGAGCCCGGTCAGGAACGCTTCGGCGGCCGGGGCGGGGCGGAAGCGGCTCCAGACCAGCCGTTCCGTGCGGGCGGGCGCATCACGGACGGGCAGCACATGTACGCCGGGCAGTTCCGCCGCGAAGGCGGCCGGCAGCATGGCGATGCCGAGCCCGCTGCGGACCAGCCGCACGATGAAGTCGGTGCCGCTGACCTCGAACGCCACCTCGCGGGTGAGCCCCATCGCCGCGAACGCCTCCTCCGACTGCGCCCGGGCCGCCGTGCCGTCGGGGTAGTCGACGAACATCTCCTTCGCCAGCCGTTCCAGCCGCACTTCCGGCTTCCCCGCCAGGGGGTGGGTGGGGGCGACGACGGCGACGAGTTCGCCCGTGGCGAGCTCGTGATCGCTCACGCCCTTCGGCCGGTAGCTCGGCAGCACGCCCAGGAACGCCACGTCGAGCGTGCCGTCCCGTACCTCCTGGACCAGGTCCTTGCTCGCCCCGTCCCGCAGGACGATGTGCACCTTCGGGTAGCGGAGGTGGAACGCGCGCAGCGCGGCCGGGATGTCGACCGCGGAGACGGTCGGGATGGCTCCGACCGCGAGGCGGCCGTGGACCTCCCCCGTCGTGGCGGCGACCTCGGCCCGGGCCCGCTCCGCCGCGTCCAGCGCCTGCCTGGCCTCCGGCAGGAACGCCTCGCCCGCCGCGGTGAGCCGCACCTGACGGCTGGTGCGGTCGAAGAGCCGGGCGCCCAGTTCCTTCTCGAGCCGGGCGATCTGATGGCTCAGCGCCGACTGGACGACCAGGCACCTCTTCGCGGCGCGGGTGAAGCTGCCCAGTTCCGCCACCGCGACGACGTACCGCATCTGCTGAAGTTCCATCCATTCATCGTGAACCACGATCGATGAAATGAAAAACATGTGTTGGACTCATCGATGCGGATCCCCGACGCTGAGGGACATGGCTCATTCCACCCACGGGACGCGCGGCCGGGCCGTCGTCCCACGCACGCTCCCCGATCCATCCGCGCCCGGTCGCGGCCTGGTCCTGCTGATGGCCCTCGCCGCCGGGCTCTCGGCTGCCGGAAACTACTTCGCGCAGCCGCTGCTCGATGTCATCGAGCTGAATCTGCACATCGGTGTCACCGCGGCGGGGCTGATCGTGACCGCCGCCCAGGCCGGGTACGCGCTGGGCCTGATCCTGCTCGTTCCCCTCGGGGACGTCATGGACCGCCGGCGCCTCGCGGTGTTCCTGTTCGCCCTCACCGCCTTCTTCCTCCTGTTGACGGCCGCGGCCCCCACCGGTCCCCTGCTGATCGCGGGAACCCTGCTCACCGCGCTGACCTCCGTCGGAGCACAGGTTGTGGTGCCGTTCGCGGCGGCCCTCGCGGCTCCGGCCGAACGCGGCAGGATCGTCGGCGTCGTCATGTCCGGTGTCCTGCTCGGCGGGCTGTTCGGACGACTGGCCTCCGGTGCGCTGTCCGAGCTCGGTGGCTGGCGGACGGCGTACTGGGTGAACGCGCTGCTCATGGCTGTGATGGCGATACTCCTGCACAACCGGCTCCCCCGGTTGTCCCGGCCGCGCGACGCGGCGCCGATGCCGTACACCGGACTGCTGCGCTCCACGCTGGCCCTGCTGCGGCAGGAACCCCTGCTGCGGTGGCGGGCGGCCATCGGCGCCTTCTCCATGGCCTCGTACAGCGTGCAGTTGACCGCGCTGACGTTCCTGCTGACCCGGCCCCCCTTCCACTGGAACGCGGCCGCCATCGGACTGTTCGGGCTGGTGGGCGTCATCGGTGTCGTGGGCATGAACATCGCGGCGCGGCTGAGCGACCGCGGCCGGGTGCAGCCGGTATCGGGCACGGCGGCCGCGCTCCTCACGCTCTCGTGGCTGCCGCTGCTGGCCGGCGAGTCCTCGCTGCTGTGGCTGGCGGTCGGGGTGATCTCGCTGAACATCGCCCAGCAGGCGGGGCTCAACAGCGGTCAGACAGTGATCTACGCGCTCCGCCCGGAGGCCCGCAACCGGATCAACTCCGGATTCATGACGCTGTTCTTCCTCGGCGGTGCGGCCGGCGCCGCCCTGGCCTCGGTGGTCTGGTCGCGGGCGGGCTGGAGCGGCATCTGTCTTCTGGGTGGTTCGCTGGCCGCCGGAAGCCTCGTCCTGTGGGTTTTGGAGCGTGTCCGGATGGCCTCCGCAGCACGTCCCGGGACCGTCTCCGTCACTCGTTGACGGCTGTCAGCAGCACCACGGCGTCCTCCAGCGCCAGCAGTCCGTGCCGCTCCTGCGGAACCGGCTGGAGCGCTCCGGCTTTCAGCTCCACATCGCCCGAGGCCGCCGTGACGCGCACCCTGCCGCGGAGCACCTGGAGGGAGGCTGCGGCGGGTGCGTTGTGCTCGTCGAGGGCGAAGCCCGAGGCGAGGGCGATGACGGTCTGGCGCAGGGGTTCCTGATGCAGCAGGCGGTGGGCGCTGCGGCCGTGCGCGGAGGCGCGGGCGGCGGCCAGATGCTCGTCGGCGAGGGCATTCAGATCGTCCATATGCCCACTGTGCCGCAGCCCTCGCGCCCCCGCGTCCTCGGCGGTGGCCTCGCGCAGCAGAACGCGGCCGGCGGGTACGGACTGGTACGGCCGTCTCTGGTCTCTTCTCTTCCTGCATTCGCCCGGAACCCGGTTCTCCCGGAACCCGGTTCTCCCGTGCCGCGTCGGCCGTGCCGACGGCGGGGCAGTCGCGGACCGGTGCGGGCCACCCGCGAAAATGGCGCGGGGAAGAGCGCAACGACCGACCGATACGGAGGAGTGGCACATGCCGCACGAACGAGCTGGACAGCCGGCCCGGCCGGAGGATCTCACCGATGTGGCCCGGCTGGTGACCGCGTATTACACGCTGCACCCGGATCCGTCCGTGCCGGACCAGCGGGTGGCGTTCGGTACCTCCGGCCATCGCGGGTCGTCCACGGCCACCGCGTTCAACGAGGACCACATCGCCGCCACCAGCCAGGCCATCAGCGAGTACCGGGCGCGGCAGGGCACGGACGGGCCGCTCTTCCTCGGCGCCGACACCCACGCGCTGTCGGAACCTGCCAGGATCACCGCCATCGAGGTGTTCGCCGCCAATGACGTGACCGTGCTCATCGATCCGGCCGACGGCTACACCCCGACCCCGGCGGTGTCGCTCGCTGTCCTCACTCACAACCGCGGCCGGACCTCGCGGCTCGCCGACGGTGTGGTGGTCACGCCGTCCCACAACCCGCCCGGCGACGGCGGGTTCAAGTACAACCCGCCGAACGGCGGCCCGGCCGCTTCCGAGGCCACCGGCTGGATCCAGGAACGGGCCAACGAGATCATCGCGGCCGGCCTGAAGGACGTACGCCGACTGCCCTACGCCCGCGCTCGGGCGGCGTCGACCACCGGGACGTACGACTTCCTCGGCAGCTACGTCACCGATCTGCCGTCCGTGCTCGACCTGGACGCGATCCGCTCGGCCGGGGTGCGGATCGGTGCCGATCCGCTGGGCGGCGCGTCGGTCGCGTACTGGGGCCGGATCGCGGAGCAGCACCGGATCGATCTGACCGTGGTCAATCCTCTGACCGACCCCACCTGGCGGTTCATGACGCTGGACTGGGACGGAAAGATCCGGATGGACTGCTCCTCGCCGTACGCCATGGCCTCGCTGATCGGCCGGCGCGACCGGTACCAGATCGCGACCGGGAACGACGCGGACTCCGACCGGCACGGCATCGTGACACCGGACGCCGGACTGATGAACCCGAACCACTACCTCGCCGTCGCCATCGACTACCTTTACGCGCACCGCGAGCAGTGGCCGGCCGCCGCGGGCATCGGCAAAACGCTGGTCTCCTCGGGAATGATCGACCGGGTCGCCGCCGGTCTCGGCCGTGAACTGGTCGAGGTGCCGGTCGGCTTCAAGTGGTTCGTCGATGGACTGGCCGGCGGATCGCTCGGGTTCGGCGGCGAGGAGTCGGCCGGGGCCTCGTTCCTGCGCCGCGACGGATCGGTGTGGACGACCGACAAGGACGGCATCATCATGGCGCTGCTCGCCTCGGAGATCCTCGCAGTGACGGGCAGGTCGCCATCGGAACACTACGCGGCGCTCACCGACCGGTTCGGCGAGCCGGCGTACGCCCGGATCGACGCCCCCGCCGACCGGGAGCAGAAGGCGGTTCTCGGGCGCCTGTCCTCCGAGCAGGTCACGGCCGACACCCTGGCCGGTGAACCGGTCACGGCCGTGCTGACGCAGGCGCCCGGCAATGGCGCACCCATCGGCGGCATCAAGGTGACCACCGAGAACGCCTGGTTCGCCGCCCGCCCCTCGGGCACGGAGGACGTCTACAAGATCTATGCCGAGTCGTTCCTCGGCAGCGACCATCTCGGTCGCGTGCAGGAGGAGGCCGAGGCCGTCGTCTCCGCGGCCCTCTGCGCCTGAGTCCGGCCGGAGGCGCCCGAGCCTGTGCCACGGCACCGATCGACGACAGGGAGCGGGAGGCTCCGGCCGTTCGGCGCGGTCGGCGGCGGTTCACCCGTCCGCCACCGACCGGTGGCACGGCGCGCAGGGTGCGTCGACTCTTGTCCCTACCCGCCGATCCAGCAGGCGGGCGCAGCCTGATGGGGGTGAATCCGTGTCGGACGCCGGTGCACCGGACCCCGCGTCGCAGGCGGTCGAGGGCATGGAGGCAGCGGTCCTCGGCACCCTGTTCGCCCAGTCGGCGGTGGGCCTGCACGTGCTGGACACCCAACTGCGGGTGGTGCGGGCGAACACCCTGTCCGGCGCCGTCCCCGACGAGCGCCTCGTGGGGCGTCACTTCACCGAGGCGTACCACCTCGAAGAACCGGACAAGGCGGAGCGCGTCCTGCGCAAAGTGCTGGACAGCGGCGCGGCCGTACACGACCGGGTGATCCGCGGTCGGCCCGTCGACTCCACCGGCCGGAGCCGCAGCCTCATGGTGTCCGTCTACCGGCTGAACGATGCGGACGGTCGCACCCTGGGGCTGCTCGCCACGGTCGTCGACGTCAATGAGCAGGAGAAGACGCGCACCCGGGCGGCCTGCCTCACCGCGGTGCGCACGCAGGTGGGCAGGTCACTCGATGTGGCGGCCACCTGCGAGGGACTCGTCGAGGCCGTCGTTCCGGCATTCGCCGACCTCGCCGTGGTCGAGGTGGTGGATGACGTCCTGCGCGGCTCGGATCCGACGCCGGGGCCCCTGGAGCCCGATGTCCCCCTGCGTCGCGCGTCCGTTCGAGGTCTCGGCGCGGACGAGTACCGGAGCGGCCTCGTCGGAGAGATGCGCCGGCTGCCCGACCGTACGCCGTACTCCCTGGCGGCATCGGATCTGAAGCCCCGTCTCGTCCAGATCGACGCACGGGCGCCGTGGCTCGAAGCGGACCCCGAGAGCGTCCGGCTTATCGAAGCGACCCGGGCGCACTCCTTGATCGTGGTTCCGCTGAAGCTGCACGGCACGGTCCTCGGTCTGGTGAGTCTCTTCCGGTGCCGGGGGACGGAACCCTACGAGGAGAACGATCTCCCACTGGCTCTGACAGCGGCCGCTCACGTCGCTCTGAGCATCGACAACGCGCGGCGCTACGCACGCGACCACGCGATCGCGTCGACAGTGCAGCGCCGACTCCTCCCCCAGCACAACGGCGGCGGCATCTCCGTGGAGACGGCACATGTCCTGCTGCCCGGACGCAACAGCGGCTGCTGGTTCGACACCATCGGCCTCTCGGGCGCGCGCACCGCCCTGATCGTCGGCAATGTCGAGGCGCCCGGCCTCCAGGCAGCCATCACCATGGGGCAGTTGCGGACCGTCATCCACGCGCTGGCCGGTCTCGATCTGGAGCCGGACGAAGTGCTGGCCAGACTGGCCGACACCGCCGGCCGGCTGGCCCGCGAGCGGGCCGCGCTGCCGCCCGGTGACTGGCTGCACAGGCAAGCACCCACGGCGACCTGCATGTACGCCGTCTACGACCCGTTCTCCCGCACCTGCACCGTGGCTCGGGCCGGTCATCCGTCACTCGTCCTCGTCACCCCCGACGGCACCACGACCCCCCTCGATGTCCCCGACGGGCCCTCGCTCTTCTCCACCGACACTTCGCCGTTCGCCACCGCTGCCTTCGAGCTCGACGAAGGCAGCGTTCTGGCGTTCTTCACCGAAACCCTCCTGGCCGGCGAGGATTCCTCGGATCAGGTACGGGAGGCACTCGCGCGACCCGGCCGGAATCTGCAGGACCTGTGCGACGACGTGGTCTACAGCCTGCCGGCCGAGGCCTGTCCGGAGGGTGCCGCGCTCCTCCTCGCCCGTACCGGCGTCGTTCCCCCCGACCGGGTCGCGACCTGGGAGCTGGCACATGACCGGACCACTCCCGCCATCTCCCGTACGCTCGTGCGCGACCGGCTCGACGGCTGGGGCGTGGACGAGGCGACGACCGACGCGACCGAACTCATCGTGAGCGAACTGATCACCAACGCGGTCCGCTACGGGACCCCTCCGCTGCACCTGCGGCTGATTCTGGACCGCACGCTCACCTGCGAAGTACACGACAGCAGTCGGGTGTCGCCCCATCTGCGCCATGCGCGAACCGTCGACGAGGGCGGCCGCGGACTGTTCATCGTCTCCCGGCTCGCCGCCCACTGGGGCACCCGGTACAGCAGCGACGGCAAGGCCCTGTGGACCGAACAGGAACTCCCGTCCGTCAGAGACGGCCCGTCCGTGGCAGACGATTCCTGATCTCGGTGTGCGCCACCCGCTGCGCGGGGGCGGTCGACGCTCTCGACGTGGACCATCCGGTGCGGCGTTCCGGCGATCGCCGACACGTGCGGCGCCCCGAGGCCCGGGTGGGCCGCGGGG
>NZ_JBHVFF010000105.1:0-25357 GCF_042801895.1 Streptomyces sp. NPDC057543
CCTCACAGGTGCCCGGCCGGACGCTTTTGCCGTGCCGCAGCTCGCCGTCGTCTCGTCCGCCCTTCTGATCAATTAGGTTGGAAGGGCAGCGGGGCATCTGCAGGCACGAGAAGAAGTGGGCTGATATCCGGGATGAATACACCAAGCCGAACCAGGCTCAACCAGACGCCCGAGTGGACCGCTCTGGGCAAGCACCGCGAGCAGCTCGGGACGACGCACCTGCGGCAGCTCTTCGCGGACGATCCGGAGCGCGGCACCGGATACACCCTCCGGGTCGGCGAGCTGTACGTCGACTACTCCAAGCACCTGGTCACCGGCGAGACGCTCCGGCTGCTGCGTGAGCTCGCCGCGGCCACCGGGGTGGCGGAGCTGCGGGACGCGATGTTCCGCGGGGAGAAGATCAACACCACCGAGGACCGTGCCGTCCTGCACACCGCGCTGCGTGCCCCGCGCGACGCGGTGATCGAGGTCGACGGCGAGAACGTGGTGCCTGCGGTGCACGCCGTGCTCGACAGGATGGCGGCCTTCTCCGACCGCATCAGGTCGGGGGAGTGGACCGGCCACACAGGCAAGCGCATCAAGAACATCGTCAACATCGGCATCGGCGGCTCCGATCTCGGCCCCGCCATGGCGTACGAGGTGCTGCGCTCCTTCACGGACCGCTCGCTCACCGTCCGCTTCGTGTCGAACGTCGACGGCGCCGACCTCCACGAGGCCGTACGCGATCTCGACCCCGCCGAGACGCTCTTCGTCATCGCGTCGAAGACCTTCACGACGATCGAGACGATCACCAATGCCACCTCCGCCCGCAATTGGCTGCTGACCGGGCTGAGGGCCGGTCAGGAAGCGGTCGCCAAGCACTTCGTGGCGCTGTCCACCAACGCCGAGAAGGTCGCGGACTTCGGCATCGACACCGCCAACATGTTCGAGTTCTGGGACTGGGTCGGCGGCCGCTACTCCTACGACTCCGCCATCGGTCTCTCACTGATGATCGCCATCGGCCCGGACCGGTTCCGCGAGATGCTCGACGGCTTCCACCTCGTCGACGAACACTTCCGCACCGCCCCCGCCGAGGACAATGTCCCGCTGCTGCTGGGCCTGTTGGGCGTCTGGTACGGCGCCTTCTTCGACGCCCAGTCGCATGCCGTGCTGCCGTACAGCCACTATCTGTCCAAGTTCACCGCGTACTTGCAGCAGCTGGACATGGAGTCCAACGGCAAGTCCGTGGACCGGGACGGCAATCCGGTCGGCTGGCAGACCGGACCGGTCGTATGGGGCACCCCCGGCACCAACGGGCAGCACGCCTATTACCAGCTGATCCACCAGGGCACCAAGGTCATCCCGGCCGACTTCATCGGCTTCGCCGAGCCCGTCGCCGACCTGCTGCCCGGTCTCGTCGCCCAGCACGATCTGCTGATGGCCAACTTCTTCGCCCAGACCCAGGCGCTGGCCTTCGGCAAGACGCCGGACGAGGTCCGCGCCGAGGGTGTCGCCGAGGAACTGGTGCCGCACAAGACCTTCCAGGGCAACCACCCGACGACGACGATCCTCGCCGACCGGCTGACGCCGTCCGTCCTCGGCCAGCTGATCGCGCTGTACGAGCACAAGGTCTTCGTCCAGGGCGCCATCTGGAACATCGACTCCTTCGACCAGTGGGGCGTCGAACTCGGCAAGGTCCTCGCCAAGAAGATCGAGCCGGTGCTGACCGAAGGCAAGGGGGGCGAGCAACTGGACAGCTCGACCGCCGCGCTCGTTACGGCGTACCGCGCCCGCAGGGGGCGCTGAGCCGATGACCAGGGGGGAGCGGACGGTGCGGCTGAGGCCGCCGAACAACACTCTGGACCCGCGGGCCGTCGGCTGGTGGCGGGCCCAGTGGCTGCTGCTGACCGCGGCGCCGGTGGCCGTCCTGGCCGTGCTCGGCGTGCTCATCGAGCCCGCCCGGTTCTGGCTGCTGCTGCCCGCCGCGATCCTCACGGTCCTCGGCGTCGGCTGCGCCGTCCTCTTCCCCCTCTGGTGGTTCCGCACCCATCGCTGGGAGGTCACCGACGAAGCGGTGTACGTCAGAACCGGCGTCCTGCGACAGGAGTGGCGGATCGCCCCGATGTCCCGTATTCAGACCGTGGACACCGTACGCGGCCCGCTCGAACAGCTCTACCGGCTCGCCACGGTCACCGTGACCACCGCATCGTCCAAGGGCGCGGTGCGGATCGAGGGACTGGGCCACGAGCTGGCGGCCGAGCTGGCCGAGCGGCTGACCCGGATCACCCAGGACACCCCCGGGGACGCCACATGAGCGCCGAGGCGACCGTCTCCACGGACGCCGGGGACGACGACCGCGCCGGCCCCGATACCGCCACCGACTGGCGGCGGCTGGACCGGCGTACGGTCCTCGTCAGCGCACTCGTCACGGTCGGGGTGGCGGCCGGTGCGGCCGTGCCCACCACGCTCGGGCTCTCGGGACGGTTCGGCCTCGGGCACGCGGTCGCCTGGGTGCTGGCGGGCGCGTTCGTACTGATCGGCTCCGCCGCGGCCGGCGACTACGTACGGTGGCGCCGCACCCGCTACCGCGTCGGCGCCGAACGGGTCGAGCTCCACACCGGCCTGTTCCTGGTCAAGAAGCGCTCACTGGCCCGTGAACGCATCCGCAGCGTCGACCTCACCGCCCATCCGCTCCAACGGGTCCTCGGCCTGGTCACCGTCCGCATCGGCACCGGCGAGCACTCCGGCGGCGAATCCACCCTGGAACTGGACCCGGTCCCCAAGGCCGAGGGTGAACGGCTCCGCCGCGAACTGCTGGAGCGTACGGCCACCGGCACTCCGGGCACCCATCGTGAGGGTGAACTCGTCGCCCTCGACCCGCGCTGGATCCGTTACGCACCGGTCTCGTTCGTCGCCCCCGCGCTCGGTGGCGCGGCGGTCGGTGCGGTGATGCAGGTCAGCGACTGGTTCGGGGCGCAGGGGCAGGTGATCGACTGGGTCGGCGACCGGTTCCGGGACACCTCGCTGACGGCCATGATCGTGGCCCTCGCCCTCGCGGCCGTGGCAGCCGGTGTCGTCGGCGCGCTCGGCCTGTGGATCGAGATGTGGTGGAGCTACCGGCTGGAGCGCGAACCCGGCGGCACCCTGCGCATCCGGCGCGGCCTGCTGACCTCCCGGTCCGTCTCCATCGAGGAGCGGCGGCTGCGCGGCGTCGACCTCGTCGAACCGCTCGGCATCCGGCTCTTCGGCGCCGCCCGCGTCGACGCGATCACCACCGGACTCGCCAAGGACGACGAGGAGCAGCACGGCGACCACAACACCCTGCTGCCCGCCGCGCCCCGGCCCGTCGCCGACACGGTGGCCGCCGACGTCCTGCGCGCGACCACGTCCCCGACCCGCGCCGCGCTGACCGGGCACCCCCTCGCGGCCCGCGGCCGGCGGCTGCGCCGGGCGTTCTGGGCCGTCGTCGTGCCCGTATGCGTCCAGGGCGTGCTCGGCGTGCTGCTGACCCCCGTACTGCTCTGGACCGCGCTCGGCTGCGCGGCCGTGGGGCTGCCTCTGGGGGTGTTCCTGGCCCGGGACGCGTACCGCGGTCTGGGACACGCCCTCAGTGGCGACTACCTGGTAGTGCGGTCGGGCACGGTCCGGCGCTCGACCGCCGCGCTGGAGCGAGCCGGTGTCATCGGCTGGACGGTCCGGCAGACGTTCTTCCAGCGGCGGTCCGGGGTGCTGAGTCTCACGGCGACGACGGCCGCCGGAGCGGGCGCGTACACGGCGTACGACGCGGACGCGAGCGAGGGTCTCGACTTCGCCTCGGAGGCCGTCCCGGGCCTGCTGGAGCCCTTCCTGGAGCGCACCCCGGCGGCCGGCTGAGCGCCGGAAGGGCCGGCCGTGCGCCGCGCCGATGACGCGGGACCTGCTGCCCCCGGTGCCGGCCGGCGACACGAAATCCGGGGCGTCGGGATACGGCGCGCCCGGCTCCCCGCCATTTCACGCCGCGGGCCCGGCCGCTTGGAGAAGCGCGAACCGGGCCCGGGCACAACGGTACTGACAGCTGCTCAGGGAGAGGCCGGCGGATACAGCGCACGCGGCAGCCGCGAGGCCGCCGCCGCGTCCAGCAGCCACAGGGTGCGGCCGCGTCCGTACGCACCGGCCGCCGGGGCCTGGATCTCCCCGGCGCCCGAGAGCGCGATCTCCGCGGCCTCCGCCTTGTCCTCACCCGCGGCGAGCAGCCACACCTCGCGCGCCGCCCGGATCGCGGGCAGCGTGAGCGAGACGCGGGTGGGCGGCGGCTTGGGGGCGCCGTGCACACCGACGACGGTGCGCTCGGTCTCCCGTACCGCGGGCAGTTCCGGGAAGAGCGACGCGACATGCGTGTCCGGGCCGACGCCCAGCATCAGCACGTCGAACGTCGGCACCGGACCGTGGTCCTCCGGACCGGCCGCCGCGGCCAGCTCCTCGGCGTACGCGGCCGCGGCCGCGTCGGCGTCACTGCCGAAGGGGCCGTCCGAGGCGGGCATCGCGTGCACCCGGGACGGGGTCAGCGGCACCGAGTCCAGCAAGGCCTCGCGGGCCTGCGTGACATTGCGCTCCGGATGGCCTTCCGGCAGGAACCGCTCGTCGCCCCACCACAGATCGAGCCGCGACCAGTCGATCGCGTCCCGGGCGGGCGCGGCGGCGAGGGCGGCCAGCAGGCCGTTGCCGTTGCGCCCACCGGTGAGGACCACCGAGGCGTATCCGCGGGCGGCCTGGGCGTCCACGATCCTCGTGATCAGCCGGGCCGCGGCGGCCTGCGCCATCAGCTCCTTGTCGCGGTGCACGACAAGCTGAGGGGCACTCACTTCGTCGCCGCCTTCTTGGCCGCAGTCTTCTTGGCGGCGGCCGGGGCGGCGGCGGTCCCGCCGGACTTCGACTCGGTGGACTTCGGCTCGGCGGGCTTCCGCTGCGCCGGTCCGCCGAGCTTCTCCACGCCGAACTTCACCGTCGCCTCATAGGTGTTGTCCGGGTCCAGGCGCCGCAGCTCCTCGGCGAGCAGCTCGGCGGTGTCCCGCCGCTTGAGCGCCACCGCACGGTCGGGCTGGCCCTGCATCGAGAGCGTGGCCAGCGAACCGTCCGGCCGGTCCAGGACGATGACACCGTTCTTGGTCTCCATCCGCACGGCCGTCAGACCGGGGCCGTCGGACAGGGTGCGCTCCACCGGAATCTTGAGCCGGTCGGCGAGCCACATGGCGAGCAGCTCACAGCTCGGGTTCTCCGACTCGCCCTCGACCGTCGCCGAGACGACCTCGACGTGCTGCTGGTCGAGCGCGGCCGCGAGCATCGAACGCCACGGCGTGATGCGGGTCCAGGCCAGATCGGTGTCGCCCGGGCTGTACGACCGGGCGCGGACCGCGAGTTCGTCGCCCGGGTGCTCCGAGGAGTACGCGTCCGTGATCCGGCGCTGGGCGAGCGCGCCCAGCGGGTCCTTCGCCGGGTCGTCGGGTGCGTCCTCGGGCCACCAGACCACGACCGGGGCGTCCGGCAGCAGCAGCGGCAGAACCACCGACTGGGCGTGGTTGACCAGCTCGCCGTGGAGACGCAGGACGACGGTCTCGCCGGTGCCCGCGTCGGAGCCGACCCGCACCTCGGCGTCGAGCCGGGCGTCCCGGCGGCTGCGCGGCGAGCGGCTGACCCGCTTGATCACCGCGATGATCCGCGAGGGGTGCTCGCGCGAGGCGTCGCCGGCCGACTTGAGCGCGTCGTACGCGTTCTCCTCGTCGGTGACGATGACCAGGGTCAGCACCATGCCGATGGCCGGGGTGCCGATGGCCCGGCGGGCCGACACCAGCGCCTGGTTGATCTTGCTGGAAGTGGTCTCCGTGAGATCGATCTTCATGGCCGACGCCAGCTCCGTCCGTCTCGTGCGAGCATCTCGTCCGCCTCGGCCGGGCCCCAGGTGCCCGCCGGGTACTGCGCGGGCTTGCCGTGCTTGTCCCAGTACTCCTCGATCGGGTCGAGGATGTTCCAGGAGAGTTCGACCTCCTGGTGCCGCGGGAACAGGTTGGCGTCGCCGAGCAGCACATCGAGGATGAGCCGCTCGTACGCCTCCGGGCTGGACTCCGTGAAGGACTCGCCGTACGCGAAGTCCATCGTGACGTCCCGGACCTCCATCGAGGTGCCGGGCACCTTGGAGCCGAACCGCACGGTCACGCCCTCGTCCGGCTGGACCCGGATGACCAGGGCGTTGCCGCCCAGTTCCTCCGTCGCGCCGGACTCGAAGGGCAGATACGGAGCGCGCTTGAAGACGACCGCGATCTCCGTGACCCGGCGGCCGAGCCGCTTTCCGGTACGGAGATAGAACGGCACGCCCGCCCAGCGGCGGTTGTTGATCGTCAGCTTGATCGCGGCGTAGGTGTCGGTCGTCGACTTGGGGTCGATGCCGTCCTCCTCCAGATAGCCGAGGACCTCCTCGCCGCCCTGCCATGCGTGCATGTACTGGCCGCGAACCGTGTGCTTGCCCAGGTCCTCCGGCAGCTCCACCGCCGTGAGCACCTTGAGCTTCTCGGCGACCAGGGCCTTCGGGTGGAAGGAGCCGGGCTCCTCCATGGCCGTCAGCGCCAGCAGCTGGAGCAGGTGGTTCTGGATGACGTCACGGGCGGCACCGATGCCGTCGTAGTAGCCGGCCCGGCCGCCGATGCCGATGTCCTCGGCCATCGTGATCTGGACATGGTCGACGTACGACCTGTTCCAGATCGGCTCGAACATCGTGTTGGCGAACCGCAGCGCCAGGATGTTCTGGACCGTCTCCTTGCCCAGGTAGTGGTCGATCCGGAAGACCTCGTTGGGCGGGAACACATCGTGCACGATCTGGTTGAGCTCCTGCGCGCTCTTCAGATCGTGACCGAAGGGCTTCTCGATGACGGCACGCCGCCAGGAGCCCTCCTTCTGGTCGGCGAGGCCGTGCTTCTTGAGCTGCTGGACGACCTTGGGGAAGAACTTCGGCGGCACGGACAGGTAGAAGGCGAAGTTGCCTCCCGTGCCCTGTGCCTTGTCCAGCTCCTGGATCGTCGCCTTCAGCGTCTCGAAGGCGTCGTCGTCGTCGAAGTTGCCCTGGACGAAGCGCATCCCCTGGATGAGCTGCTGCCAGACCTCTTCGCGGAACGGTGTACGGGCGTGCTGCTTGACGGCGTCGTGGACCTCCTGTGCGAAGTCCTCGTCGTGCCACTCGCGGCGCGCGAAACCGATGAGGGAGAAGCCCGGCGGCAGCAGGCCGCGATTGGCCAGGTCGTAGACGGCAGGCATCAGCTTTTTACGGGACAAATCGCCCGTGACCCCAAAGATCACCAGACCCGACGGTCCCGCGATGCGCGGGAGCCGTCGGTCCTGGGGGTCACGAAGCGGGTTGGCTCCGGGAACACCAGACAAGGTGGTCAGCCCTCCGAAGGGGCGAGGCGCTTGAGCTCTGCCTCGGTCGAGTTGAGCAGGTCGATCCAGGACGCCTCGAACTTCTCGACGCCCTCGTCCTCGAGGAGCTGGACGACGTCCTCGTAGGAGATCCCGAGCTTCGCGACGGCATCGAGCTCGGCGCGGGCCTGCTCGTAGGTGCCGGCGATGGTGTTGCCCGTGATCTGCCCGTGGTCCGCCGTGGCGTCCAGGGTGGCCTCGGGCATGGTGTTCACCGTGCCGGGGGCGACCAGGTCGTCGACGTACAGGGTGTCCTTGTACGCGGGGTCCTTGACACCGGTCGAGGCCCACAGCGGACGCTGCTTGTTGGCCTGCGCCTTGTCCAGGGCGGCCCAGCGCTCCGAGCCGAATACCTCCTCGAACGCCTTGTAGGCGAGCCGGGCGTTGGCGAGCGCCGCCTTGCCCTTGAGCGCCTTGGCCTCGTCGGTGCCGACCGCGTCGAGCCGCTTGTCGATCTCGGTGTCCACGCGGGACACGAAGAACGAAGCCACCGAGTGGATCTTGGACAGGTCCAGGCCCGCGGCCTTCGCCTTCTCCAGACCGGCCAGGTAGGCGTCCATGACCTCGCGGTAGCGCTCCAGCGAGAAGATCAACGTGACATTGACGCTGATGCCCTTGCCGATGACCTCGGTGATCGCCGGGAGACCGGCCTTCGTCGCCGGGATCTTGATGAGCGTGTTGGGCCGGTCCACCAGCCAGGCCAGCTGCTTGGCCTCGGCGACGGTGGCGTCGGTGTGGTGGGCCAGGCGCGGGTCGACCTCGATGGAGACCCGGCCGTCCTGGCCGTCCGTGGCGTCGAAGACCGGACGCAGGATGTCCGCGGCGTCCCGTACGTCGGCCGTCGTGATCATCCGGATGGCCTCGTCGACGGTGACCTTGCGGGTGGCGAGATCGGTGAGCTGCTGCTCGTATCCGTCGCCGTGCGAGATCGCCTTCTGGAAGATCGACGGGTTGGTGGTGACGCCCACGACGTGCTGCTCGTCGATCAGCTCGGCGAGGTTGCCCGAGGTGATCCGCTTGCGCGACAGGTCATCGAGCCAGATCGCCACGCCCTCATCGGAGAGGCGCTTGAGTGCGTCTGTCATGAGAATTGCATCTCCTACTAGTCGTATAAGAGCGTCAGCGCGTGGCAGCGGCGAGAGATTCCCGCGCGGCGGCGGCGACGTGCTCGCCGGTGAACCCGAACTCACGGAAGAGGACCTTGGCGTCGGCCGAGGCACCGAAGTGCTCCAGCGAGACGATCCGGCCGGCGTCTCCGACGTACCGGTGCCACGTCAGACCGATACCGGCCTCGACCGCGACCCGGGCCTTCACGGACGGCGGCAGAACGCTGTCCTTGTACGCCTGGTCCTGCTCCTCGAACCACTCGACCGACGGCATCGAGACCACCCGGGTCGGGATTCCGGCCGCCTGCAGCTCCTCGCGCGCCTCGACGGCGAGGTGCACCTCGGAGCCCGTACCGATGAGGAGGACCTGGGCGTCGCCGCCTTCGGCCTCGAAGAGTACGTAGCCGCCCTTGGCCGCGTCCTCGTTCGCCTCGTACGTGGGCACGCCCTGGCGGGTCAGCGCCAGGCCGTGCGGGGCTCCCTTGCCGAACACCTTGGTGTAGCGGCGCAGAATCTCGCGCCAGGCGACGGCGGTCTCGTTCGCGTCGGCCGGGCGGACGATGTTCAGGCCCGGGATGGCGCGCAGCGAGGCCAGGTGCTCCACCGGCTGGTGGGTCGGGCCGTCCTCGCCGAGACCGATGGAGTCGTGCGTCCACACGTACGTCACCGGCAGGTGCATCAGCGCGGACAGGCGCACGGCGTTGCGCATGTAGTCGGAGAACACCAGGAAGGTGCCGCCGTAGATACGGGTGTGGCCGTGCAGCGCGATGCCGTTCATGGCCGCGGCCATGGCGTGCTCGCGGATGCCGAAGTGGATCGTGCGGCCGTACGGGTCCGCGCTCGGCAGCGGGTTGCCCGTCGGGAGGAACGACGACGTCTTGTCGATCGTCGTGTTGTTCGAGCCCGCCAGGTCGGCGGAGCCGCCCCACAGCTCGGGGACGATATCGCCGAGAGCCTGGAGCACCTTGCCGGAGGCGGCACGGGTGGCGATGCTCTTGCCCGGCTCGAAGACGGGGAGCTTGTCCTCCCAGCCGGCGGGCAGCTCGCCCGCGGAGATCCGGTCGAACTCGGCGGCGCGCTCCGGGTTGGCGGTGCGCCATGCGGCGAGGGACTTCTCCCACTCGGTCTTGGCCTCGCGGCCGCGGTCCAGTGCCTCACGGGTGTGCGAGATGACCTCGTCGGAGACCTCGAAGGACTTCTCCGGGTCGAAGCCGAGGACCTTCTTCGTCGCGGCGACCTCTTCGTCACCGAGCGCCGAGCCGTGCGAGGCCTCGGTGTTCTGGGCGTGCGGGGCGGGCCAGGCGATGATCGAGCGGGCCGCGATGAACGACGGGCGCTCGGTCTCGGCCTTGGCGGCCTGCAGCGCCGCGTACAGACCCGCGGGGTCCAGGTCGCCGCTGGGCAGCTGGTCGACGCGCTGGACGTGCCAGCCGTACGCCTCGTACCGCTTCAGGGTGTCCTCGGAGACCGCGGTCTCCGTGTCGCCCTCGATGGAGATGTGGTTGTCGTCCCACAGCAGGACCAGGTTGCCGAGCTTCTGGTGCCCGGCCAGCGAGGACGCCTCCGCGGAGATGCCCTCCTGGAGGCAGCCGTCGCCCGCCACGACCCAGATCATGTGGTCGAACGGGGAGGTGCCGGGGGCCGCCTCGGGGTCGAACAGGCCGCGCTCGTAACGGGCGGCCATCGCCATGCCCACCGCGTTGGCGACACCCTGGCCCAACGGGCCCGTGGTCGTCTCGACGCCGGTGGTGTGACCGTACTCCGGGTGACCGGGGGTCTTCGAACTCCAGGTACGGAAGGCCTTGAGGTCATCGAGCTCCAGGCCGTACCCGGCCAGGTAGAGCTGGATGTAGAGGGTCAGGCTGCTGTGCCCCGCGGAGAGCACGAACCGGTCGCGACCGGTCCACTCCGCGTCGGCGGGGTCGTGCCGCATCACCTTCTGGAAGAGGGTGTACGCGGCGGGAGCCAGGCTCATCGCCGTGCCCGGGTGGCCGTTTCCGACCTTCTGTACGGCGTCGGCGGCAAGGACGCGGACAGTGTCCACGGCCCGCTGGTCCAATTCGGTCCACTGGAGGTCTGTGGTGGTCGGCTTGGTGCTCACCCTGAGTCAGGGCTCCTCTCCACTGTTGTAAACCGGTGACTGGTGACCGCACCGGGCGCTGTCGAGCCTACCCCCGTCGGAACAAGCATTTTCCGGCTGCTTTCCAGGGTGCGGGTGGTCCGCGGAGTTCGCCTCCCGTATGAGCGCGACGGCTCACTTCTGGGCCCTCCGATGAGCGCCTCCGGCCACGTCTGGGCCCTCCGATGAGCGTGTCCTTCCACTTATGTGCCGCCTCGGTGAGCGAGGGCCTCATATGTCATTTCGATGAGCGCGTCCCTTTACTTCTGCGCCACTTCAACACGACCGCACCCCCGCGAAGGGCGGCCGCTCCCCAACGTCTACAGTGGTGTGGTTCGCGCAAGTCTTTACTGGGCCTTCACGCCCGGAGCTTGCTGGGATTTCTCTGTCAGGGGTGTGCGTGACGGCCGTCGAGTCCCGACCCGCAGGGGTCGCCTTGACTCCCAGCCCAGGGGGCCATCGCCCGTTCGGGGTCCGTGTCAAGGCATTCGTGGCGTTGACCAAGCCTCGGATCATCGAGCTGTTGCTGATCACCACTGTCCCGGTGATGTTCCTGGCCGCTCAGGGTGTACCCGATCTGTGGCTCGTTCTCACCACCACCATCGGGGGATATCTCTCCGCGGGCGGTGCCAACGCGCTGAACATGTACATCGACCGCGACATCGACGCGCTGATGGACCGTACGTCGCAGCGTCCGCTGGTCACCGGAATGGTGACCCCGCGTGAGTGCCTGGCCTTCGGTATCGCCCTCGCGGTGATCTCCACGGTCTGGTTCGGACTGCTGGTCAACTGGCTGTCGGCGGCGCTGTCGCTCGGTGCGCTGCTCTTCTACGTCGTCGTCTACACGATGCTGCTGAAGCGCCGCACCTCGCAGAACATCGTCTGGGGCGGTATCGCCGGCTGCATGCCGGTCCTCATCGGCTGGTCCGCCGTGACCAACTCGATGTCCTGGGCCGCGGTCATCCTCTTCGCCGTCATCTTCTTCTGGACGCCGCCGCACTACTGGCCGCTGTCGATGAAGGTCAAGGACGACTACGCCAGGGTCGGCGTCCCGATGCTCCCGGTCATCGCCTCCAACCGGGTGGTGGCCCGCCAGATCGTCGTCTACAGCTGGGTGATGGTCGCCGTCTCGCTGCTGCTGACCCCGCTCGGCTACACCGGCTGGTTCTACACGGCGGTGGCGCTGCTGACCGGCGGGTTCTGGCTCTGGGAGGCCCACGGCCTGCTCAACCGGGCCAACGCCGGGGTGACGGGCGGGAAGCTCAAGGAGATGCGGCTGTTCCACTGGTCGATCACCTATGTCTCGCTGCTCTTCGTCGCCGTGGCGGTCGACCCCTTCCTGAGGTAGTCCCGCTTCACCGACACCTGCCGACGGGCGGGGTGCGTGGCCCAGGCCACGTGCCCCGCCCGTCGCACGTCGGTGTACCCATCGGTAGCATCCTGAGCATGGCAGAGACGGCAGAAACCCAGGTGGAGAGCGGCAAGCAGGCGGCCCGCGCGGAGCGCAGGGCGGCGAAGCTCGCCAAGCAGATCGGTGCCTTCTCCAAGGCGCACGGCGGAGCGGAGGGACAGCTCGCCTACATCGGGCAGATGGGCACGCGCATCGTTCTCGTCGGCGAGGACGGCGGCTGGGGCGATCTGGTCGCCCCGTCGTACGCGGTCGCCGAGAGCGCCGCTCAGAAGGCCGGGATCACGATGCACGAATCCTTCGACGGAGAGTTCGCCGCGAAGGTCCGCACCGGCCCGTACGAGTGGACGCGGATGGCCGGAATCCAGGTGGGCGGCCCGTCCAATAAGGCCTGAGGGCAGGCGAAAGCCCCCTGCTCACCGCATTCAGCCGGGCTGAGGGCTGTCCCGTAATCCCTGGCGGGCGCACAACGACAGCTACGGCACCTCGCCGCGTTGTCGGAACGCCCGAATAGGTATGCGAGCGCCCGTCCGCCTTGCGATGCACCGCATCCGACGCGCGCGCTGATTGATCCACCAGGGATGTACGGGACAGCCCTTGGCAGGGGGCCTTCGATCAGCCGATGACAAAACCTTTACGGGATTCGCTCGTAGGCATTCCTGCCGCGCGCTGGGGATGGTCCGTACCGCACGTATCCAATGACGCCCGGCCTCATTTGCTCTCCGGCGCGCGGCGCCTTTCAGGCGATGAGCGCCGTTTCGCTGCGCGGGGTCGGACTCGGCCCGACCTCCACCGGCCGCTCGCGCAGCGACAGCAGGACGCGCACCACGCCGATCCACACGAGGCACGAGCCGAACATGTGCAGTCCGACCAGTACTTCCGGCGTGTCGGTGAAATATTGCACGTACCCGACAAGCCCCTGGCTCAGCAGCACCAGGAAGAGGTCACGGGTGCGGCGCAGCGGCCCGACGGGCGCGTCCACGGCCTTCAGCACGAACCAGAGGGCGACGGTCAGCGCCACCACGGCCCAGGCCAGATCGGCGTGCAGCTGCGTGATCATCTTCCAGTCGATCGGAATGCGGTGGACGTCGCTGGAGTCACCCGCGTGCCGTCCGGCGCCCGTGACGACCGTACCGACCGCGATCAGCAGCCCCGCCACGACCGCGAGCAGCCAGGCCAGCTGGGACACCGCCTTGCCCACCAGCGGCCTGGGCGCCGCGTCGCCCTCACGGACCCGCTGCCACATCACCATCGCGACGGTGAGCAGCGCCGTGGAGAGCAGGAAGTGCGCCGCGACGGTGTACGGGTTGAGGCCGACCAGCACCACGATGCCGCCGAGCACCGCGTTGCCCATGACCACCCAGAACTGCACCCAGCCGAGCCGGGTGAGGCTGCGCCGCCAGGGCTTCGCGGACCGGGCGGCGATGATCGCCCAGCCGACGGCCGCGCACAGGACGTACGTCAGCATCCGGTTACCGAACTCGATGACGCCGTGGAAGCCCATCGCGCTCGTCGCCGTGAGGCTCTCGGCGGTGCACTTGGGCCAGGTCGGGCAGCCCAGGCCGGAGCCGGTAAGCCGCACCGCCCCGCCGGTCACGACGATGAGCACGGCCATGACGACGGCCGACATGGCCGCACGGCGGACCGTGCGGGGAGACGGAGTCCATCGCTCGGCGATGTAGAGGAGCGGGTTCCGCACGGCTTGAGCGACTTCGGCTCGGGTCAGCTTGGGCACGCGCACCATCGTAGGCGGCGGCTTGTGCAAGCTTTCACGAGGGGGACGAGTTACCCCGAAACGTCGACGGAGTGCGTGGGCCCGCTCACTCCCAGCGGAAGAACTTCGCCGCCGCGCCCAGCCCGAGCACCGCCCACACCGCGAGGATGCCGAGGTCTCCCCACGGCATCGACGCGCCGTGCTGGAGCACGTCGCGCAGCCCGTCCGACAAGGCCGCGATCGGCAGCAGACCCAGCATCGACTGCACCGCGTCCGGGAACTTCTCCAGCGGCACGATGACACCGCCGCCGATCAGCAGCAGCAGGAAGACCAGATTGGCCGCGGCGAGCGTCGCCTCCGCCTTCAGCGTCCCGGCCATCAGCAGCCCGAGCCCGGAGAAGGCCGCGGTGCCGAGCGCGAGCAGCACCAGCACGGCGAACGGGTTGCCGTGCGGCGACCAGCCCAGCGCGTACGCGATCACCGTCAGCAGCACCACCTGCAGCACCTCGGTGACCAGCACGGAAAGGGTCTTGGCGGTCATCAGGGCCCAGCGGGGCAGCGGCGAGGCACCGAGCCGCTTGAGCACCCCGTACCGCCGCTCGAAGCCGGTGGCGATGGCCTGGCCGGTGAAGGCCGTCGACAACACGGCGAGCGCGAGGATGCCGGGCGCCAGGAAGTCCACGGACTTGCCTGCGGTCCCCATCGTCTCCGTGGGCACAGCCACGATGTCGACGGCGCTGAACAGCACCAGCAGCAGCGTCGGGATGATCACGGTCAGCAGCAGCTGCTCGCCGTTGCGCAGCAGCATCCGCGTCTCCAGCACGGTCTGCGTCGCGATCATGCGGGACAGCGGGGCGGCGCCCGGCCGCGGGGTGTACGTACCGGCGCTCATGCGCGCAGCTCCTTGCCGGTCAGTTCCAGGAAGACGTCCTCCAGGGTGTGCCGCTCCACGGAGATGCCGGACGGCATCACACCGTGCTGCGCGCACCAGGAGGTGACCGTGGCCAGCAGCTGCGGGCCGACGTCGCCGGTGATGCGGTACGAGCCCGGGGTGAGCTCGGCCGCCCCCGTACCGTCGGGCAGCGCCTTCAGCAGGGAGCCGAGGTCGAGACCGGGGCGGCCGGTGAAGCGCAGGGTGTTCTCGGCGCCGCCGCGGCAGAGCGTCTCCGGGCTGCCCTGGGCGATGACCTTGCCCGCGTCGATGACGGCGACGTCGTCGGCCAGTTCCTCGGCCTCGTCCATGAAGTGTGTCGTGAGGACGACCGATACGCCGTCGGTGCGCAGCTCCCGTACGAGGTCCCAGGTGGACCGGCGGGCCTGCGGGTCGAGGCCGGCGGTCGGTTCGTCCAGGAAGACCAGCTCGGGGCGGCCGACGACGGCCATCGCCAGGGCGAGACGCTGCTGCTGGCCGCCGGAGAGCCGGCGGTAGGTCGTACGGCCGCAGCCGCCGAGGCCGAGGCGCTCGATCAGGGCGTCGACGTCCAACGGGTGGGCGTGGAGTTTCGCCATGTGGCGGAGCATCTCGTCGGCGCGCGCTCCGGAGTAGACGCCACCCGACTGGAGCATCACGCCGATCCGGGGGCGGAGCTTCGCGGCGTCGGCGACCGGGTCGAGGCCGAGGACGCGTACCGTCCCGGCATCCGGACGGCGGTAGCCCTCGCAGGTTTCGATGGTGGTGGTCTTGCCGGCGCCGTTCGGGCCGAGGACGGCGGTGACCGCGCCGGTGCGTACACACAGGTCGAGGCCGTCCACAGCGGTCTTGGGGCCGTACCGCTTCACCAGGCCGCGGGCCTGTACGACGGACTCGCTCTTCATGGCCGGTAAGTCTAGGCAGGGGTGGGAATCGCCCGTGTCCCGGGGCCGCATTAGGTGACCCTAAGTGATGAACCGCACCGTAGATCGTTCCGGACCGTGGTTGTCAGCGCGAGACGAATTACGCAACAATGGCGTTGTGAAATACGGCGAGACCAGGCGGGAGTCACCGCAGGAGGAACTCGCGACCGGAGAGCGCTCGACGCGCAACCGTGTCGCGCGATCCATCCTGGACCACGGCCCGTCCACGGTTGCCGAGCTGGCCGTGCGCCTGGGCCTCACCCAGGCCGCGGTACGCCGCCATCTCGACGCCCTCGTCTCCGACGGCGTCGTCGAGGCCCGCGAACAGCGGGTGTACGGCGCGCGGACCCGGGGCCGCCCGGCCAAGGTGTTCGCCCTCACCGACTGCGGGCGGGACGCCTTCGACCAGTCCTACGACAAGCTCGCCGCGGACGCGCTGCGCTGGATCGCCGAGACCTCGGGCGACGAGGCGGTCGTCGCTTTCGCCCGGGCCAGGATCGCGGCCCAGTCCGAGGCGTACCGCGCGGCGGTCGAGGCCGCGGACCCGCAGGCGCGGACCGAGGCCTTGGCCAAGGCCTTGTCGGCCGACGGGTACGCTGCTACCGCGCGTAGCGCGCCCGGCCCGCAGCAGGGCGAGCAGCTGTGCCAGCACCACTGCCCGGTCGCCCATGTCGCCGAGCAGTACCCGCAGCTGTGCGAGGCGGAGACGGAATTCTTCTCCAGCCTCCTCGGGACCCATGTGCAGCGTCTGGCCACCATCGCCCACGGCGACGGTGTGTGCACGACGTACATTCCGCGCAGCGGCCACGCAGCACCACAGACCACCCATTCAGTATCTGCAAGCACGGCCGGGAGGAACCCCGCATGACGCTCCCCACGGAGACTGCCCACCCTGAGCTCGAGGGTCTGGGCACGTACGAATTCGGCTGGGCCGACTCCGACGCGGCAGGCGCCGCAGCCAAGCGCGGGCTCTCCGAGGATGTCGTCCGTGACATCTCGGCGAAGAAGAGCGAGCCCGAGTGGATGCTGAAGCTGCGCCTGAAGGGCCTCAGGCTCTTCGACAAGAAGCCCATGCCGAACTGGGGCTCCGACCTGTCGGGCATCGACTTCGACAACATCAAGTACTTCGTCCGGTCCACGGAGAAGCAGGCGGAGTCCTGGGAGGATCTGCCCGAGGACATCAAGAACACCTACGACAAGCTCGGCATCCCGGAGGCGGAGAAGCAGCGCCTGGTCGCCGGTGTCGCCGCGCAGTACGAGTCCGAGGTCGTCTACCACCAGATCCGTGAGGACCTGGAGGAGCAGGGCGTCATCTTCCTCGACACCGACACCGCGCTGAAGGAGCACCCGGAGCTCTTCAAGGAGTACTTCGGCACCGTCATCCCGGTCGGCGACAACAAGTTCGCCTCGCTGAACTCGGCCGTGTGGTCCGGTGGCTCGTTCATCTACGTGCCCAAGGGTGTCCACGTCGACATCCCGCTGCAGGCCTACTTCCGTATCAATACGGAGAACATGGGCCAGTTCGAGCGGACGCTGATCATCGTCGACGAGGACGCCTACGTCCACTACGTCGAGGGCTGCACCGCGCCGATCTACTCCTCCGACTCGCTGCACTCCGCCGTCGTCGAGATCATCGTGAAGAAGGGCGGCCGCTGCCGCTACACGACGATCCAGAACTGGTCGAACAACGTCTACAACCTGGTCACCAAGCGCGCCGTGGCCTACGAGGGCGCGACCATGGAGTGGGTCGACGGCAACATCGGCTCCAAGGTCACCATGAAGTACCCGGCCGTCTACCTGATGGGCGAGCACGCCAAGGGCGAGACCCTGTCCATCGCGTTCGCGGGCGAGGGCCAGCACCAGGACGCCGGCGCCAAGATGGTCCACATGGCGCCGAACACCTCCTCCAACATCGTCTCCAAGTCGGTGGCGCGAGGCGGTGGCCGTACCTCCTACCGTGGTCTGATCGAGATCGGCGAGGGCGCGCCGGGCGCGAAGTCCAACGTGCTCTGTGACGCGCTGCTGGTCGACACCATCTCGCGCTCCGACACCTACCCGTACGTCGACGTCCGCGAGGACGACGTGTCGATGGGGCACGAGGCAACCGTCTCCAAGGTCTCCGAGGACCAGCTCTTCTACCTGATGAGCCGCGGTCTGACCGAGTTCGAGGCGATGGCGATGATCGTGCGCGGCTTCGTCGAGCCGATCGCGAAGGAGCTGCCGATGGAGTACGCACTCGAGCTCAACCGGCTGATCGAGCTGCAGATGGAGGGTTCGGTCGGCTGACACGGCCCAGCACGGCCGGACGACCGAACTCCCCGACTTTTGACAGAGAAAGCGAGCACTACGACAGCCATGGCTGAGGCTCAGAACATTCCGGCGGGGTCCACCACCACCGGGTCCATCGCGGTGGCCGCCGAGTCGACCGTCGCCACGCGCATGAGCGCGCCCCCGTCCTACGACGTGGCGGACTTCCCGGTCCCGCACGGCCGTGAGGAGGAGTGGCGGTTCACGCCGCTGGAGCGGCTGCGCGGACTGCACGACGGCACGGCCGTCGCCACCGGTGGCGCCGTGAAGGTCGCGATCGAGGCCCCCGAGGGCGTCACGGTCGAGACCGTCGGCCGCGACGACTCCCGGCCCGGGAAGGCCGGCACCCCCGTGGACCGTGTCGCCGCCCAGGCGTACACGTCCTTCGAGCAGGCGTCCGTCGTCACCGTCGCCAAGGAGGCCGTGCTCACCGAGCCGATCCGCATCGCGGTGCACGGCGAGGGCGGCGTGGCCTACGGCCACCAGGTCGTCGAGCTGGGTGCCTTCGCCGAGGCCGTCGTCGTCATCGACCACACCGGTGACGCGGTGCTCGCCGCCAACGTGGACTACGTCCTCGGTGACGGCGCGAAGCTCACCGTCGTCTCCGTTCAGGACTGGGACGAGACCGCGGTCCACGTCGGCCAGCACAACGCGCTGGTCGGCCGGGACGCCTCGTTCAAGTCGATCGTCGTCACCTTCGGCGGTGACCTGGTCCGTCTCCACCCGCGGGTCAGCTACGCGGGCACCGGCGGCGAGGCCGAGCTCTTCGGCCTGTACTTCACCGACAAGGGCCAGCACCAGGAGCACCGCCTCCTGGTCGACCACAACACCCCGCACTGCAAGTCCAACGCCGCCTACAAGGGCGCGCTCCAGGGCGACGGCGCACACGCGGTGTGGATCGGTGACGTCCTCATCCAGGCCAGGGCCGAGGGCACCGACACCTACGAGATGAACCGCAACCTCGTCCTCACGGACGGTGCGCGGGTCGACTCGGTGCCGAACCTGGAGATCGAGACCGGTGAGATCGTCGGCGCCGGCCACGCCTCCGCGACCGGCCGTTTCGATGACGAGCAGCTCTTCTACCTGATGTCCCGCGGTATCGCGGCCGAGGAGGCCCGCCGGCTCGTCGTGCGCGGCTTCTTCGCCGAGCTCGTCCAGCAGATCGGCCTGCCGGACGTCGAGGCGCGGCTGCTCGACAAGATCGAGACCGAGCTGAAGGCTACCGTCTGATGGCCTTCGTCAAAGCCTGTGCGCTGAGTGAGCTGGAGGACGACACCCCGAAGCGGGTGGAGCTCGACGGCGTCCCGGTGTCCGTCGTCCGTACCGAGGGCGAGGTGTTCGCGATCAACGACATCTGCTCGCACGCGAACGTCTCCCTGTCCGAGGGAGAGGTCGAGGACTGCATGATCGAGTGCTGGCTGCACGGCTCCAGCTTCGACCTCCGCACCGGTAAGCCGTCCGGCCTTCCCGCGACGCGCCCCGTCCCCGTATACCCCGTCAAGATCGAAGGGGACGATGTGCTCGTCTCCGTCACCCAGGAGTCCTGAGTCACCCATGGCAACGCTTGAAATCCGCGACCTGCACGTCTCCGTCGAGGCCGACAACGCCACGAAGGAGATCCTCAAGGGCGTCGACCTGATCGTGAAGCAGGGCGAGACCCACGCCATCATGGGCCCCAACGGGTCCGGCAAGTCCACCCTCGCGTACTCCCTCGCGGGTCACCCCAAGTACACGATCACCAGCGGTTCGGTGACCCTGGACGGCGAGGACGTCCTGGAGATGACCGTCGACGAGCGCGCCCGCGCCGGTCTGTTCCTCGCGATGCAGTACCCGGTCGAGATCCCCGGCGTCTCGGTCTCCAACTTCCTGCGCACCTCCGCCACCGCCGTCCGCGGCGAGGCGCCCAAGCTGCGTACCTGGGTGAAGGAGGTCAAGGAGACGATGGGCCGGCTCCAGATGGACCCGGCGTTCGCCGAGCGCAACGTCAACGAGGGCTTCTCCGGCGGTGAGAAGAAGCGCCACGAGATCCTTCAGCTGGAGCTCCTCAAGCCGAAGGTCGCGATCCTCGACGAGACCGACTCCGGTCTGGACGTCGACGCCCTGCGCATCGTCTCCGAGGGCGTCAACCGGGTCCGCGAGACCGGCGAGGTCGGCACCCTGCTGATCACGCACTACACGCGGATCCTCCGCTACATCAAGCCCGACTTCGTGCACGTCTTCGCCAACGGCCGTATCGCCGAGTCCGGCGGCGCCGAACTCGCCGACAAGCTGGAGAACGAGGGCTACGAGGCATATGTGAAGGGTGGCGCTTCCGCGTGACACAGCTGCCGGGCCTCCTCGACACCGAGGCGATCCGCAAGGACTTCCCCCTCCTGGACCGTACGGTCCATGACGGGAAGAAGGTCGTCTACCTGGACAGTGCGGCGACGTCGCAGAAGCCGCGCCAGGTCCTCGATGCCCTCAACGAGTACTACGAGCGGCACAACGCCAACGTGCACCGCGGCGTGTACACGATCGCGGAGGAGGCCACGGCGCTGTACGAAGGCGCCCGTGACAAGGTCGCCGCGTTCATCAACGCGCCCAGCCGCAACGAGGTGATCTTCACCAAGAACGCCTCCGAGTCGCTCAACCTCGTGGCCAACATGCTCGGCTGGGCCGATGAGCCCTACCGCGTGGACCACGACACCGAGATCGTCACCACGGAGATGGAGCACCACTCCAACATCGTGCCGTGGCAGCTGCTCTCGCAGCGCACCGGCGCGAAGCTGAAGTGGTTCGGCATCACCGACGACGGTCGCCTCGACCTGTCCAACATCGACGAGATCATCACGGAGAAGACGAAGATCGTCTCCTTCACCCTGGTCTCCAACATCATGGGCACGATCAACCCGGTCGAGAAGATCATCCGCCGCGCCCAGCAGGTCGGCGCGCTGGTCTGCATCGACGCCTCGCAGGCCGCCCCGCACATGGTGCTCGACGTGCAGGCGCTGCAGGCCGACTTCGTGGCCTTCACCGGTCACAAGATGGTCGGCCCGACCGGCATCGGCGTGCTCTGGGGACGGCAGGAGCTCCTGGAGGACCTGCCGCCGTTCCTCGGTGGCGGCGAGATGATCGAGACCGTGTCGATGCACTCGTCGACGTACGCCCCCGCGCCGCACAAGTTCGAGGCCGGTACGCCCCCGATCGCCCAGGCCGTCGGCCTCGGCGCGGCCGTGGACTACCTGTCGGCGATCGGCATGGAGAAGATCTACCAGCACGAGCACGCGATCACCCAGTATGCGGTGAAGCGGCTCCTGGAGGTCCCGGACCTCAGGATCATCGGTCCTGCGACGGCCGAGGACCGCGGCGCCACGATCTCCTTCACGCTCGGCGACATCCACCCGCACGACGTGGGTCAGGTGCTCGACGAGCAGGGCATCGCGGTCCGGGTCGGACACCACTGCGCACGACCGGTCTGCCTGAGGTTCGGAATTCCTGCGACGACGCGAGCGTCGTTCTATCTGTACTCCACGCCCGCCGAGGTCGACGCCCTGGTGGACGGACTGGAACACGTACGGAACTTTTTCGGTTAATACGCAGAGCGGCTGAGGGTTGACTGGTGAAGCTTGATTCCATGTACCAGGAAGTGATCCTGGACCACTACAAGCACCCCCACGGGCGCGGCCTGCGGGACGGCGACGCCGAGGTGCACCACGTCAACCCGACGTGCGGCGACGAGATCACTCTCCGGGTGAAGTACGACGGCGAGACCATCGCCGATGTGTCGTACGAGGGTCAGGGCTGCTCCATCAGCCAGGCCAGCGCATCCGTACTCAACGACCTGCTGGTCGGCAAGGAACTGGGCGAGGCGCAGAAGATCCAGGAGACCTTCCTGGAGCTGATGCAGTCGAAGGGTCAGCTGGAGCCGGACGACGCGATGGAGGAGGTACTGGAGGACGCGGTCGCGTTCGCCGGTGTCTCGAAGTACCCGGCCCGGGTCAAGTGCGCGCTATTGAGCTGGATGGCGTGGAAGGACGCGACGGCGAAAGCGCTGTCCGAAGGGAAGACGGCATGAGCGACAACACGGTGACATCCAACGAGGAGCTCACGACCAAGCCGGCCTCCGAGGAGGAGGTCCGCGAGGCCCTGTACGACGTCGTCGACCCCGAACTGGGCATCGACGTCGTCAACCTGGGCCTGATCTACGGCATCCACATCGATGACGCCAACATCGCCACCCTCGACATGACCCTGACGTCCGCGGCCTGCCCGCTGACCGATGTCATCGAGGACCAGGCGAAGTCCGCGACCGACGGCATCGTCAACGAGCTGCGGATCAACTGGGTCTGGATGCCGCCGTGGGGCCCGGACAAGATCACGGACGACGGGCGCGAGCAGCTGCGCGCGCTCGGCTTCAACGTCTGAGGCATCACCGACGAACGGCCCCCGGCTTCTGCCGGGGGCCGTTCGTCGTTGTTCGCTGCGCGGTACGCATGATGTGTGTCCGGCATCGGCGAGGCAACCGGAATCCGAACGCGGCACCACGCCGACGAGAGGCTCGCTGTCGGCCGTTGTACGGGACGGCACGGAGGCCAAGGATCTCGGCCACGCCGAGTGGAAGAAGTCCCGGGCCACCTGGTTCACCGTCGGCAGCTGACGGACCGGGCGCCTTCGCAACGAGTTCTGTGTGCCGGGTCCGAACTCTGCCGTGGTTCGACAAGGGAGACGCGCGTCACATTCCGTCGTGTCACATCTGCCCGGCTGTTTCCGTCAGAGAGGTGTAACCGCCAACAACGGCAAAGGAGTGCACCATGGATGCTCGCTTGAACCTCTTCGCCAACCCGGTCGCGGCCGGGGCACTCAAGCACCTCGTCTCGGCGGGCAAGGTGATCGGGGAATCGACGCTGCCGGCCGCGACACGGGAGCTGGTGCTGCTCCGGGCCAGTCAGATCAATGGCTGCGGCTTCTGCGTCGACATGCACAGCAAGGACGCCGTGCACGCCGGGGAGACGTGGGTACGGCTCAACCTGGTCGCGGCCTGGCGGGAGGCCAAGGTATTCACCGATGCCGAGCGCGCGGCCCTGGAGCTCGCGGAGCAGGGCACCCGCATCGCCGACGGGGCCGGTGGTGTGAGTGACGAGGTGTGGGCGAATGCTGCCAAGCACTATGACGAGGAGCAGCTCGGCGCCTTGGTGTCGCTCATCGCCGTCATCAACGCCTTCAACCGCGTGAACGTCATCACCCAGCAGCCCGCCGGCGACTACCAGCCCGGCCAGTTCGGATAATCAGGGGCAGCCGGGACCGCCGGTTCGGCCCGGTATCGAGCAGTACCCGCCCCGGGCGCCATTCGCTGGAGCCCGGGGCGTCGTGCTGGGCCACCCGGCGGTCCGGCTGATCAGTAATGGGTGCCGTACGGGGGCGGCGGCGGGGTGGCCGCCGCCTCGGCGAGGGCCGGGCCCAGGTTCTCCGTACGGATGCGCCGGTCGATGTAGAGGAGTCCGGTCACCAGCGGCGGGAACGTCGTCGAGACGAGCTGCCCGATCAGCTGCCCCAGCACCATGATCACCAGATAGCCGCTCATGGCGAAGACGATCGAGGCGGGGTTCGGGTCGTCGGACAGGGTCGAGCCGCCGAGGACACCGGAGAACATGCCGAGGAACGAGAACGGGATCTGGACGACGTAGTTGGCCACGGCCGCCATGAGGACGGCCAGCAGGGTGATCCCGAAGACCCGCCACCAGTCGCCGCGCACCAGCTGCGACGAGCGGCGCAGTCCCGCCACCGGGCGCTGCCCCTCGAAGACCACGGCCGAGGGGGCCAGGCAGAACTTCACCCAGAGCCAGGCGGCCAGGGGCGCGGTGGCCAGGGCGCCCAGGAAGCCGAGCGAGGTCCACAGCGCGATGCCGGACCCGTGCGAGAGAGTGGTGGCGCCGATCACGATCGCGACGAAGCCGATCATCGCGAGCACCATCGGGATCATCGCGATCAGGGTGGACAGGATCACCGTTCCGATCACCGCCGGCACACGGGCCCAGGCCCGGCGCCAGATCACGCCGAAGGTGGTCGGCCTGCCCAGGACCGCCTCCTGCAGGATCGCGGGAACGGTCGCGTACATCATGGCCGTACTGGCCATGAACACGATCATCGCGACCAGCCAGACGGCGCTGAAGCCGATCCCCAGCGGCACCACGTCCGCCGACGTCGGATCCTCCTCGGCGCTCAGCGAGACGATGTGGCGCAGATGGTCACTGACCGCGGAGTACGCGATCAGGGCGGCCGCCCCCACGATCACCAGCGCTCCGCCGTACACGGCCACGCCTATGCCGAACAACTGCTTCCAGTAGCGCCCCATCGCGCTGAAGGCGCCGCCGAGTATGTCCCCGAGCTTCAGGGGCGCCAGCGGTATCACTCCCGGCTTCGGCGGTGGCATCCAGCCGCCCCATCCCGGTGGTCCCGGGGGTCCTCCGTACGGTGCTCCGCCGCCCCACCCTGCGTCCTGCGCCACTGCTGCTCCGTTGTGTCTCGTCGACCTGTGCTGGTCGGGACACCGTAGCGCCCCGGATGGCGCGAAACCGCCGTACCGTGGCGCGAGCAGCGATGCGTACACTCGTACACATGGGTTATGGACTGCTTGCCGCGGCGATCGCGGCCGAGGTGGCCGGTACGACGGCCATGAAATACAGCGAGGGCTTCACCCGGCTCTGGCCCTCGCTGATCACCGTCGCGGGCTATCTCATCGCCTTCACCCTGCTCGCCCAGACGCTGAAGACGCTGTCGATGGGCACCGCCTATGCCATCTGGGCCGGGATCGGCACCGCCGCGGTCGCCGCCATCGGCGTCCTCTTCATGGGGGAGTCCGGCAACCTCGTCAAGCTGGCCGGCATAGCGCTGGTCATCGCCGGAGTGGTGGTGCTGAACCTGGGAGGGGCCCACTGATGACACGCCGTTACGACCCCGAGCGGCGCGGCCGCATCATCGACGCCGCGATCCGGGTGGTCGGTGCCAAGGGCATCGCGGGACTAAGCCACCGCTCCGTCGCGGCCGAGGCCGATGTGCCGCTCGGCTCGACGACGTATCACTTCGCCTCGCTGGACGAGCTGTTGATCGCGGCGCTGCGCCGGTCGAACGAGAACTTCGCCGAGGTCATGCGGGCGAGCGAGGAACTGGCCGACCCGGCCGTCGACCTCGCCGGGGTACTGGCCGGGCTGCTGGGGGAGTACTTCTCCGGCGGGCGCGGGCGGGCCGAGCTGGAGTACGAGCTGTACCTCGCCGCGCTCCGCAGGCCCGCGCTGCGGCCGGTCGCCGCCGAGTGGACCGACGGCACCGCCGAACTGCTGTCCCGGCGGACCGATCCGGCCACGGCGCGTGCGCTGATCGCGCTCATGGACGGGATCTGTCTGCAGGTGCTGCTCACCGGTGGGGAGTACGACGAGGCGTACGCGCGGGAGATGCTGGGACGCCTCGTCGGC
>NZ_JBHVFF010000106.1:0-25133 GCF_042801895.1 Streptomyces sp. NPDC057543
CCGTGGGTGCACCGCCCCCTCGGAGACGTGCGTCGACCGCCCGGTGTACGGGGCGGGTCAGCCCTCGACGCCGAGCTTCTCCAGGATCAGCTCGCGGACCCGGGCCGCGTCCGCCTGGCCGCGGGTGGCCTTCATGACCGCGCCGACGAGCGCGCCCGCCGCCGCGATCTTGCCGCCGCGGATCTTGTCCGCGACGGCCGCGTTGGCGGCGATGGCCTCGTCCACGGCCGTGGACAGCGCGCCCTCGTCGGAGACGACCTTCAGGCCGCGCTTCTCGACGACGGTGTCCGGGTCGCCCTCGCCCACGAGGACGCCCTCGATGACCTGGCGTGCCAGCTTGTCGTTGAGATCGCCCGAGGCGACGAGCTCGGCCACCCTGGCGACCTGCGCCGGAGTGATCGGCAGCTCGTCGAGGGCGCGGCCGGTCTCGTTGGCGTTACGGGCCAGCTCGCCCATCCACCACTTGCGGGCCTGGTCCGAGGGGGCGCCCGCGTCGGTCGTGGCGACGATCAGGTCGACCGCGCCCGCGTTGAGAATGGACTGCATGTCGTGCTCGGAGACGCCCCACTCCTCCTTCAGCCGCTTGCGGCGCAGCCGCGGCAGCTCGGGAAGGCCGCCCCGGAGCTCCTCGACCCACTCGCGGGCCGGGGCGACCGGCACCAGGTCGGGCTCGGGGAAGTAGCGGTAGTCCTCGGCGTTGTCCTTGATGCGGCCGGCCGTGGTCGAGCCGTCCTCCTCGTGGAAGTGCCGGGTCTCCTGCACGACCGTGCCGCCCGAGCTCAGCACCGCGGCGTGGCGCTGGATCTCGAAGCGGGCGGCGCGCTCGACGGAACGCAGCGAGTTCACGTTCTTCGTCTCGGAGCGCGTACCGAACGTCTCGGTGCCGTTGGGGCGCAGCGACAGGTTGACGTCGCAGCGCATCTGGCCCATCTCCATCCGGGCCTCCGACACACCGAGCGCCTTGATGAGCTCGCGGAGCTCGGCGACGTACGCCTTGGCGACCTCGGGGGCGCGTGCGCCCGCTCCCTCGATCGGCTTGGTGACGATCTCGATGAGCGGGATGCCGGCCCGGTTGTAGTCGAGCAGGGAGTGGGACGCGCCCTGGATACGGCCGGTGGCGCCGCCGACGTGGGTCGACTTGCCGGTGTCCTCCTCCATGTGGGCGCGCTCGATCTGCACCCGGAAGATCTCCCCGTCCTCCAGCTGGACGTCCAGATAGCCGTTGTAGGCGATCGGCTCGTCGTACTGGGAGGTCTGGAAGTTCTTCGGCATGTCCGGATAGAAGTAGTTCTTCCGGGCGAAGCGGCACCACTCGGCGATCTCGCAGTTCAGCGCGAGACCGATCTTGATGGCCGACTCGACGCCGATCTCGTTGACGACCGGCAGTGCGCCGGGCAGGCCGAGACAGACCGGGCAGGTCTGGGAGTTGGCGTCCTGCTTGAGCTCGGTCGAGCAGCCGCAGAACATCTTGGTCTTGGTGCCGAGCTCGACATGGACCTCCAGGCCCATGACGGGGTCGTAGGACGCGAGCGCGTCCTCGTACGACACCAGGTCGGTGACAGTCACGGTGAAACTTCCCTCTCAGCCCAGCAGTACGTCGTCATCACCGATGCGCTTGAGTTCGCGCAGCAGCAGGGCGATACCGGTGGCGATGGCGGCGGCGGAGACGACGGCGTCGATCAGTCGGAGCGTGTCGTGTTCGGAGCGGGCCTTCTTGGCCTGCTTGACGACACCGAGCGCCCCGTACGCGGTGGTGCCGATGGACAGGTACGTGCCGGTCTTGGACTTCTTGAAGCCCTTGGCCTTGGTCAGTGCGCTCACAGCGACGGAGCCTCCTCCAGCAGCGGGTGCCCCCACTTTTCCACGAAGGCGGCCTCGACGGCGGCTCCGACCTTGTAGAGACGGTCGTCCTTCATGGCGGGGGCGATGATCTGCAGTCCGACCGGCAGGCCGTCCTCGGGAGCCAGGCCGCAGGGCAGCGACATGGCGGAGTTGCCGGCGAGGTTGGTCGGGATGGTGCACAGATCCGCGAGGTACATCGCCATCGGGTCGTCGGCGCGCTCGCCGATCGGGAAGGCGGTGGTGGGCGTCGTCGGGGAGACGATGACGTCGACCTGCTCGAAGGCCTTCTCGAAGTCCTGGGTGATGAGGGTGCGGACCTTCTGCGCCGAGCCGTAGTACGCGTCGTAGTAACCGGAGCTGAGGGCGTACGTACCGAGGATGACGCGGCGCTTGACCTCGTCACCGAAGCCGGCCTCGCGGGTGAGCGCGGTGACGTCCTCGGCCGACTTCGTGCCGTCGTCACCGACGCGCAGGCCGTACCGCATGGCGTCGAAGCGGGCCAGGTTGGAGGAGCACTCGGACGGCGCGATCAGGTAGTACGCGGACAGGGCCAGGTCGAAGGACGGGCAGTCCAGCTCGACGATCGTGGCACCGAGCGACTTCAGCAGCTCGACCGACTCGTTGAAGCGCTGGACGACCCCGGCCTGGTAGCCCTCACCGGCGAACTGCTTGACGACGCCGACGCGCATGCCCTCGACGTTGCCGTTACGGGCGGCCTCGACGACCGGCGGGACCGGGGCGTCGATGGACGTCGAGTCCATCGGGTCGTGCCCCGCGATCGCCTCGTGCAGCAGAGCCGCGTCCAGGACGGTACGGGCGCAGGGCCCGCCCTGGTCCAGGGAGCTGGAGAACGCCACCATGCCGTAGCGGGAGACGCCGCCGTAGGTGGGCTTGACGCCGACGGTGCCGGTGACGGCGGCGGGCTGGCGGATGGAACCGCCGGTGTCCGTGCCGATGGCGAGCGGGGCCTCGTACGACGCGAGCGCGGCCGAGGAGCCGCCGCCGGAGCCGCCGGGGATGCGGGTGAGGTCCCACGGGTTGCCGGTCGGGCCGTAGGCGCTGTTCTCGGTGGAGGACCCCATGGCGAACTCGTCCATGTTGGTCTTGCCGAGGATGACGATGTCGGCGGCCTTCAGCTTCTTGGTGAGGGTCGCGTCGTACGGCGGGATCCAGCCTTCGAGGATCTTGGAGCCGACGGTGGTCGGCATGCCCTCGGTGGTGAAGATGTCCTTCAGTGCGAGCGGGACACCGGCCAGCGGACCCAGCTTCTCGCCGGCCGCCTTCTTCGCGTCGACGGCGCGGGCCTGCGCGAGCGCGCCCTCGCGGTCGATGTGCAGGAAGGCGTGGACCTTCTCGTCGACCGCGTCGATCCGGGCCAGGTGGGCCTCGGTGACCTGGACGGCCGTGAGCTCGCCCGACGCGATCTTCGCGGCGATCTCGGCCGCGGTGAGCTTGATGATGGTGCTGTTGTCCGTCATGGCTGTTAGTCCTCCCCCAGGATCTGCGGCACCTTGAAACGCTGCTGCTCCTGGGCCGGGGCGCCGGAGAGCGCCTGCTCGGGGGTGAGCGACGGACGGATCTCGTCCGCGCGCATGACGTTCGTCAGCGGCAGCGGGTGGGAGGTCGGCGGTACGTCTTGGTCGGCGACCTCGGAGACGCGGGCGACCGCGCCGATGATGTCGTCGAGCTGACCGGCGAAGTGATCGAGCTCTTCGCCCTTCAGCTCCAGACGCGCCAGCCGGGCGAGGTGGGCGACCTCCTCGCGCGTGATGCCAGGCATGCAGCGATCCTCAGGGGTTGGTGTGTGGTTTTGGACCAATCCTATGGTGTCGCCCGCGCCCCCTCCCGCCACCCGGGCGAACACCCTGATATCGACCCCGCGCCACCCGCACCCCCGGCTGGGCATTTCGATCCCGTCGGGGTTCCCCTCCCCTGTCCTTCAGGCATTGGTCCTTCAGGCCAGGGGGAGATTGAGGACAAAGCGGCCACCGAGCGCCTTCGGTCCTTCTCCCGCCCAGCCCCACCCGGTCGCTCAGGCCGTCGCCGGGCCCGGCTTCACCGGGCAGCCCGTCGGCCGGTGCTCCAGCTCCGCGGCCCCGGTCGCACCGGCAGCCGCACTGGCTGCGGCGGCCGCCGCTGCCGCGAGTTCCGCAGGCCGCCGCCACCCA
Source organism: Streptomyces sp. NPDC057543 (assembly GCF_042801895.1). Lineage (NCBI taxonomy): Bacteria > Bacillati > Actinomycetota > Actinomycetes > Kitasatosporales > Streptomycetaceae > Streptomyces > Streptomyces sp. NPDC057543. The sequence goes on from NZ_JBHVFF010000106.1 coordinate 4,011, forward strand.
TGCTCACCACGTGCCCGCAGCCAGGCCGTCGTCTCCTGCGGCGGCATCGCCGCGGCGACCAGCCAGCCCTGCACCGCGTCGCAGCGCAGATCCCGCAGCCGCTCCCAGGTCTCGTCGTCCTCGACACCTTCCGCGACGACCAGCAGTCCGAGGGAGTGGGCCAGGTCGATGGTGCAGCGGACGATCTCCGCGTCCTCGTTGTCGACGGCCAGCCGGGCCACGAACGAGCGGTCGATCTTCAGCTCGCTGACCGGCAGGCGGCGCAGGTGGACCAGCGAGGAGTACCCCGTACCGAAGTCGTCGAGGGACATCTTCACGCCGTGCCCGGTGAGTCCGGCGAGGGTGTCGGCGGCGCGCTGCGGGTCCTCCAGCAGCACGTGTTCCGTTATCTCCAGCTGCAGGGCTCCGGCCGGAACGCCGTGCCGGGCGAGCCGGGCCGCGACGCCGCCCGCGAATCCGGGAGTGTGGACGTCGCGCGGGGAGACGTTGACCGCGACCGGGACGAACAGGCCCTGCGCCCGCCACCGGGCGACCTGGGCCAGCGCCGTCTCCAGGACGTACTCCGTGAGGTGCGGCATCAGGCCGGACGACTCCGCGATAGCGATGAACTCGTCCGGGGGGACCCGTCCGCGCTCCGGATGCACCCAGCGCACCAGCGCTTCGAGGCCGGCCACCTGGCCGTCGAAGCGAACCTTCGGCTGGTAGTGGAGCTCCACCTCGCCGGCGTCCAGCGCGCGCCGCAGATCTCCCAGAAGCCCGAGCCGGTCCGGGGTATTGCTGTCGCGCTTCGACTCGTACACCTCCACGCCCGTACGGTCGCGCTTGGCCTGGTACATCGCCACGTCCGCGCGCCTGAGCAGCCCTTCGGCGTCCAGCGCGTGGTCCGGGTAGACGGCGACTCCGGCGCTCGCCTCCAGGACCAGGGTCAGACCGTCCAGGTCCAGCGGGGAGGACAGCTCGGCGACCAGATGACGGGCGACCCGCTGGGCGCTGGTGGTGGAGTCCGCGGTCGGCAGGAGCACGGCGAATTCGTCACCGCCGAGCCGCGCGGCCTCCGCTCCTCGGGGAAGCGCCAGCCTGAGGCGTTCCGCTATCTGCAGCAGCAACCGGTCCCCTGCCAGATGACCGAGAGTGTCGTTGACCGCACGGAAACGGTCGAGGTCGATCAGGACGAGAGCGGATCTGGCGCCGATGGACTCGGCGTCCTCCAGGGCCGTCCAGGTGCGTTCCAACAGCCACTGCCGGTTGGGCAGTCCGGTCAACGGGTCGCGCAACTGCTCCTCGGCCCGGGCACTGGCGATCCAGAGGGTGGAGTCCAAAGCGATCAGCGGGACCGCGAAAAGCGGCAGGAGTACGGGCATGGTCGTCGCGACGACGCAGATCAGCGGTGCGATGCCGAGCAGGGCGACCGCGACGAGGCCCTGGCGCAGCAGGGCGGTGCGGGCGACGGTCGGCACGCCGCCACCCTGGGGTGCCCGTACGTACCACAGCAGGACCCGGGTGACCAGAAGATAGGTGGAGGCGACCAGCAGGACTTCGGGGACGGCGTCGATGCCCCAGTCGAGTGGCTGCCAGGGCGATTCGACGGTCTGCACGTCACCGAACGCGGCGAGCACCAGGGCCGCCGCCCCTATCCCCAGGATGTCCACCGCGCCGTGCAGCAGCCCCTGCCGCCAGCGGTGCCTGCGGGCGATGCCGACGAGGACGACGACGACCAGGCTGACCAGGCCTGCGGGGACCCAGCCGTAGAGCAGCAGCACGGCAAGGGTGAGGGCGGCCCCGGAACCGGTGCCGCCCCACCACCGGTCGCGTCCGAGGGCGACGAGATGGCCGACGACGATGCCGGTGAGGACGGCGAGGGACCAGCCGGCCCTGCCGTCGGGGAAGAGCGCGTGTCCTTCGCTCACGGTCCGGTAGAAACCGGTCGCGAGCTGAACAACGGCGATCACCACGACGACGGCACCCACTCTGGGTGTGAGGCCGACGAAACCTTGCAGCCGCGACACCGGTGCGGCGCTCTCGGTCGGTTTCATTCCGTCCCTCTCACAGCCGGCGGTGCCGATGTCACCCGATGGTTCGGCTCCATGCCACCACGACCCGTTTCCCACCCCGTGGCCGGCACGGCAGGTGCACATCTCAACAGTAGGCCGCACAGGGCCTCTACGGGCAGCGCTCTACAGCTCTTGCCCGAATGCGAACCGACCGACCGTCAGCATCTGCTATGCGCCGATCGGGTGAATTCGACCTCGCGGCGACGCCCCTTGCCCCCGTCCGTCCCCCTACGCCCTTTCTGCGCCTCCCCGTTAACCGTTCCCCCGTCGACCACTCGTCGGCCACCCATCGACCGGACCCGTTCCATCGGTTCCCGGTCAATATTCGGAACCGTGCCGCCTGTTGATCTATCCCGTTCCGCCCGTTCTACGACAGGGGGGTCTGACCCTTCCGAAGCGGATCTGTCCTATTCCACCGGTTCTCCGACGGGGACGGCCGCCTCGCGTGCGGCGTCCGGACCCTGTTCGAGCAGCACGGCGAAGCCGTCCTCGTCCAGCACGGGCACCTTCAGCTGCATCGCCTTGTCGTACTTCGAGCCGGGGTTGTCGCCGACGACCACGAAGGAGGTCTTCTTCGAGACGGAACCCGTCACCTTGGCCCCCCGGCTCTGGAGCGCCTCTTTCGCGCCATCCCTGGTGTGGCCGGACAGTGTGCCGGTGACGACGACGATGAGTCCTTCGAGCGGGCGCGGCCCCACTTCCTCCCCCGCCCCCTGGTCCTCCATCCGGACCCCGGCCTCCCGCCACTTGCGCAAGATCTCCCGGTGCCAGTCCTCGGCGAACCATTGCTTCACCGACGCGGCGATGATGGGACCGACCCCGTCGGCCCCGGCCAGCTCCTGTTCGGTCGCCTCGTCGATCCGGTCGATGGAGCGGAACTGACGAGCCAGTTCCTGGGCCGCGATCGGGCCCACGTGACGGATCGAGAGCCCGGTGAGGATCCTGGCGAGCGGGGCCTCCTTGGCCACGGCAACGGCGTCGAGCATGGCGAGGGCGTTCTTCTTCGGCTCGCCCTGCTGGTTGGCGAAGACCCAGGCGGTCTTCTCCTCACCGGTCTTCGGATCGCGCTTGGGCAGTCCGCTGTCCGGGTCCAGGACATACGCCCGGATCGGCAGCAGTTGCTCGACGGTGAGCCCGAAGAGATCACCCTCGTCGCGCAACGGCGGCTCGGCGGGCTCCAGCGGCTTGGTCAGCGCCGCGGCCGCGACATAGCCGAAGTGGTCGATGTCGAGGCATTTACGGCCCGCGAGGTAGGCGAGCCGCTCCCTCAACTGTGCGGGGCAGGAACGCGCGTTGGGACAGCGGACATCGACGTCGGCCTCCTTCATGGGCTTCAGCTCCGTGCCGCACTCGGGGCAGTGCGTCGGCATGACGAACGCCCGCTCGGTGCCGTCGCGCAGGTCGACGACCGGGCCGAGGATCTCCGGGATCACATCGCCCGCCTTGCGGAGCACCACCGTGTCCCCGATGAGGACGCCCTTCGCCTTCACCACGTTCTGGTTGTGCAGGGTGGCGAACTCGACCTCGGAGCCCGCCACCTCGACCGGCTCGACCTGGGCGTACGGGGTGACCCGGCCGGTGCGTCCGACGCCGACGCGGATGTTCACCAGTTTGGTGTTGACCTCCTCCGGCGGGTACTTCCAGGCGATCGCCCAGCGCGGGGCGCGCGACGTGGAGCCCAGCCGGCCCTGGAGCGGGACCTCGTCGAGCTTGACGACGACACCGTCGATCTCGTGCTCCACGGAGTGCCGGTTCTCACCGAAGTACGCGATGAACTCCCGTACCCCGTCGAGGGAGTCCACCACCTTGTTGTGCCTGGCGGTGGGCAGACCCCATTCGTGCAGCAGCTCGTAGGCGTGCGAGAGACGGTCGATGTCGAAGCCCTCACGAGCGCCGATACCGTGCACCACCATGTGCAGCGGGCGGGTGGCGGTGACCTTCGGGTCCTTCTGCCGCAGTGAACCGGCCGCCGCGTTGCGCGGGTTGGCGAACGGTTTGTCGTCGGCCTCGACGAGCCGGGCATTGAGCTCCTCGAAGGCCTCCATCGGGAAGAAGACCTCGCCGCGGATCTCGACCAGCGCCGGAATCCGGTCCCCCTTCAGCCGGTGCGGGATCTCGGAGATCGTACGGACGTTGGGCGTGATGTCCTCGCCTGTACGGCCGTCGCCGCGGGTCGCGGCCCGGGTCAGCCGCCCGTGCTCATAAGTGAGGTTGACCGCGAGACCGTCGACCTTCAGCTCGCACAGGAAGTGGTGGTCCGAGACGCCGACCTCCTTGGCGATCCGCTCGCCCCAGGCCGCCAACTCGAGGTCGTCGAAGGCGTTGTCCAGCGAGAGCATTCGCTCGCGGTGCTCGACGGAGGTGAATTCCGTCTGGTACGGCCCCGCGACCTTCTGCGTCGGCGAATCCGGCGTGCGCAGCTGCGGATACGTCTCCTCCAGGGCCTCCAGCTCGCGCATCAGCCGGTCGAACTCGGCGTCGCTCACGACCGGCTGGTCCTTCACGTAATACCGGAAGCGGTGCTCCTCGATCTGCTCGGCAAGGAGTGCGTGCCGCTCCTGCGCCTGTGCGGGCACTGCCATCTGCTGTTCGCCGGCCATCGTCTCGTCCTCCCGTTACCCGTTGCCCCGTTACTCAGGGTTGTCTGCGAGCGATCTCGCGGCCCGGGCGCAGTGGGCGAGCGCGGCGCGCGCATACGCGGGCGAGGCACCCGCGAGCCCGCACGACGGGGTGATCACCACGGACTCCGTCAGAGTCCCCGGATTCAGCCCCAGCCTGCGCCACAGCGTCCTGACACCCATGACGCTACCGCCCGGGTCCGACAATCCGCCCGAGGCCGGGTCGGTGCCCGGCACCACCCCGAGGAAGAGCTGCGTACCGCCCTCGACCGCCTCCCCGATCGCCTCCTCCTCACGCTCGGTGAGCAACGAGAAGTCGAACGAGATACCGTCGGCCCCGGCCCGGCGCAGCAGCGCGAACGGCACCTCGGGCGCACAGGTGTGAACGACCGTCGCGCCGCCGCCTGCCGCCAGCACATCGCGCAGGGTCCCCTCGACGACCTGGCGGTCCACGGCCCGGTAGGTGCGGTAGCCACTGGCCGTCCTGATCCGGCCGTGCAGTACGCCGGTCAGCGACGGTTCGTCGAGCTGGAGGACCACCTCGGCGCCGGGCACCCTGCGCCGTACCTCCGCGAGGTGGGCGCGGAGCCCCTCCGCCAGTGAGCCCGCCAGGTCGCGGCAGGCCCCCGGGTCGCCGAGCGCGGCCTCGCCGCCGCGCCGTTCCAGGGCGGCGGCGAGCGTCCAGGGGCCCACGGCCTGGACCTTGAGCGGTCCCTCGTACCCCTGGGTGAACTCCTCCAGCGCGTCGAGGTCTTCGCCGAGCCAGGACCTGGCCCGGCGGGTGTCCCGTCCGGGCCGGTCGCTGATCCGCCAGCCGCTGGGCTCGACGTGGCCGTACAGATCGACGAGCAGCCCGATGGTCCGCCCGATCATGTCCGCGCCGGGTCCGCGGGCTGGCAGTTCGGCCAGGTGCGGCAGGCCCTGGCCGTCCCCGAAGGACCCGGTGACGGTCTTCGCCGCCTCCCGTGCGTCTCCCCCGGGCATGGAACCGATTCCGGTGGCCGGGCAACCCCTGAACTTGCTCTTCTCGCTCACACGGGAAGCCTAAGGCCGTGCCCGGCCCCGTCGACCGGCGGCAGTCCGGGGCGGGGCCGGGGCCGGGGAGACTCAGCGGCCAGGTCGCACCGTGAGGTCGTTGACCTCGGCGTCGCGCGGCAGGTCGATGGCCATCACGATCGTGGTGGCCACCGACTCCGGGTCGATCCAGCGGGAGGCGTCGTACTCCTTGCCCTCCTGCTGGTGGACCTTGGCCTGCATGGGACTGGCGGTGCGCCCCGGATAGACGGAGGTCACGCGGATCCCGTTCGCGTGCTCCTCGTGGCGCAGCGCGTCGGCAAGCGCCTTCAGACCGTGCTTGCTCGCGGCGTACGCGCTCCACTCGGCGCTCGCGGCGAGGCCGGCGCCCGAGTTGACGAAGAGCACATGGCCCTGGGCGACCCGAAGTTGCGGCAGGAAGAGCCGGGTCAGCTCGGCGGGCGCGACCAGGTTGGCGTTGAGCTGGAAGTGCCACGCCTTGGGCGTGAGGTCACCGACCTTGCCGAGCTCGACGACGCCCGCGATGTGCAGCAGCGAGTCGACCCGCTCCGGCATCGCCTGCTGGGCGAGCGCCCAGGAGAGCCGGTCCGGGTTGGAGAGGTCACCGACGAGCGTACGGGCGCCGGGGTGGAGATCGGCCAGCTCCTTCGCGCGGCCCGCGTCACGGGCCAGCAGCACGGTCTCGTCACCGCGCTCCAGGAGACGACGAGTGACGGCTGCGCCGATGCCGGAGCCGGCGCCGGTGATGATATGAGTGACCATGCCCCCATGATCGCATCCCGGCCGATCATCCCCGGCCCGATCGCGCCCCGTCCGATCAAGCCCCCGCCCGCTCACATTCCGCCCGTCGCGCCGCGCCCGATCGCATCGCGCCCCTCACTCCCCGCTGCCACCGCGTCACCGGATGCCGGACCACTCCTCCAGGTAGGCCAGGGCGCCCACGCCGTCCTTCGCGAAGAACACCAGGTCACTCAGCGGAAGCGGCAGGAAGCCCTCGTCCTCCATGCGCTGGAACTGCTGGCGCAGCCCGTCGTAGAAGCCCGCCGTGTTGAGCAGGACCACCGGCTTGTCGTGCTTGCCGTGCTTCTTCAGCTCCAGTATCTCGGTCGCCTCGTCGAGCGTCCCGGTACCGCCGACCATGATCACGATCGCGTCCGCCTTCTCCAGGAGCAGCGCCTTGCGCTCGGCGAGATCGCGCGCGATCACCATCTCGTCCGCGTTGGTACGCGCCTTCGCGGCCAGGAAGTCGACCGACACCCCGACCAGCCGTCCGCCCGCTTCCTGCACCCCGTCGGCGACGACCTTCATCAGCCCGCTCTCCGACCCGCCCCAGACCAGTGTGTGCCCGCCCCGGCCGAGCAGCTCGGCGAATTCGCGGGCGGGCTGGGTGTAGCGGTCGTCGAGGTCGGCGGCGGAGAGGAAGACGCAGATGTTCATGCAGCCACCGTAAAGGCCACCACTGACACACCCGGGGGCCGGGTGGAAATCCGGCCGACACCGACGAGGGAAAGGGAAGAAACCGGCCCGTGATGTGGCTGAACCAGATATGACTTCCACACGAGGACACATCATCACCGTCGAACCCGGCACCGAGCATGTACGTGTGGTGCGCGACGGGCAGGTGCTCGCCGAGAGCCGGCGCCCGCTCGTACTGCGCGAGACGGGCTGTCCGCCCCGCTACTACCTGCCGCCCGAGGACGTCCGTACAGAACTGCTGACGGTTTCGAGCACCCGCACCCACTGCCCGTTCAAGGGCGACGCCTCCTACTGGTCGCTTGCGGACGCCGCCGATCTCGTCTGGGCCTACCCGGAGCCGAAGCCCGAAGTCGCGGCGATCAAGGACCACTTCTGCTTCTACGACACCGAGACCGTCGTCGACTGATCGTCAATCTCCCTACGGACCGGCAGAATTGGAGAATCCGAAAAAGATCTCGGCTGAGGCGGTGAGTTGTGCGCGCCGTCACGGTCACCCTCACATGGACAAGACTCTCTCGCGCGACGGCACCTTGATCGCGTGTCGGCGTCGCGGCGAAGGGCCGCCGCTGATCCTGGTCGGCGGGGAGCTCAGCACGGCGGCGGCCGAGGCTCCCCTGGCGAGCCTCCTCGCACCGGGCTTCGACGTCGTCACCTACGACAGACGCGGCCGAGGCTCCAGCGGCGACAGTGGACCGTACGCGGTGGAACGCGAGATCGAGGACCTGGCCGCGCTCGTCACCGCGGTGGGCGGCCGGGCCTCGGTGTTCGGCCTGGGGGCCGGCGGGGCGTTGGCCCTGGAGGCCCGGACGGCCGGGCTGCCCGTCGACCAGCCGGCGGTGTACGAGCCGCCGTACACCCCCGGTCCCTCCGGTGTGCGGTTCACGGCGTGCTGCACGGCCCGGCTGCACCGGACACTGTCCGCCGGTGACCGCGACGGGGCGGTGGAGCTGTTCCTGTCCGTGACGGGCGTCCCGGCCGACGTGATCGCCCGCATGCGTCGCGCCCCGCTGTGGCAGGGCCTGGTGTCGATGGCGCAGACACTCGCGTACGACGACGCGCTGCTCGGTGACGGCGCGTTCCCGGCCGAGCGGTTCGCGTCCGTCACGGCGCGCACGCTGGTGGTCTGCGGCGGCTCCAGTCCCGCCCACGCCCGGCTCTCGACCCGCGCCCTCGCCGACACACTCCCCCGCGCCCGCCACCGCACCCTGACGGGCCAGACACGCGAACTGGCGCCCCAGGCGGTGGCCCCGGTCCTGACGGAGTTCTTCGCCAGGGACATCTACGTGCGCCAGGCCTCCTGAGCACACGATCCACCTCGCTCGGCCACGCCCGTACAGGGGTCGGACGTGACCGGGCGGGGCCTCGCCTCGCCGAGCTCAGGTTCCGAGCCCGAGATCGAACCAGACGGTCTTGCCGCCCGGCCCGTATACCCCTCCCCTATGGCACACCCGCCCGAACGACATCGCCCTCCGCGAGAGCGAGAGCCCAACTGTTGTCATATCGACGAACCGGGCAGCGCTACGCGCCCTCGTGCTCGGAGTGAAGGCCGACAAGTCCGAACTCGGCTGACGGAAGCCGGCGTTTGTCGATCCGCCAGGATCGCGGAGACCTTCGTGTGCAGCGAGCCCCCGGCCGTCCGTTTCAGGCTCCCGCCTCCGCGATGGCCCAGGCCTACGGCTCGCGCCCGCCCGGCTTCCGCTCCGGTCTGCCCCGCCTGCTCACACTGACGCCTTCGCCTCCCGCTCGCATTCCCGTGCGCGAACGATGTACGTACAGCGTCCCGCATGTCGAAGAGACCTCGGAGCAGAACAGGACTGTGCAGCGGCAGGGTGGCACTGCCGATTAGGGTGGCACCGCCGATTACGGATGCGTGGTGAATCGAAATGACCCGGTGCCGGTCGAAGCGAGTCTGTAGCAAGTGGCCGAGGTATTCGCCACTACTGACTGATCACCTCCAGCCAAATCAAACCCTTCGGTCAGCTGTTGTCTGTGACAGCCATGTATGCGACCTCGGCGCAACGCGCGGAGGGTACCTGGGCGGGTGCATGGCTGAGGAACTCGCCGGTGGACCCCGTGAAGGCGATCGATCCGTTGGTGAGAACGGTGACCTGATCGGCTTCTTCAGCGAGGTCAGCAACATCATGCGTAGACATCAGGATCTGGACCTCGTCACTCACGATACGAAGGATCAGATCGCGGAACCGCCGTCGCTGGGTCGGGTCCATGCCGGCAGTCGGCTCGTCGAGGAGGAGCACCTCGGCGCTATGAACCAAAGCTGAGGCGACACCGATACGGCGCAACTGCCCACCGGAGAGCTGCTTCACCTTCACGTCAGCGCGGTTGAGCATCTGCACCCTGTCGAGGGCATCAGCGGCGGCGTCCCAGGCCGCGCGGCGGTTCATGCCCTTCAACCATCCGGTGTAGGCAACCTGTTCCCGTGAGGTGAGTCCAGTCATGGAGGTGATCGCTTGCGGCATCCAAGCGACTTTGGTGCGGTATTCCTCCTGCCGAGCCGACAGCAAGCCAAGCCTCACCGAACCGCTCAGGGGCTGGTTCACACCGGCGGCCAGCTTCAACAGTGTTGACTTACCGGCGCCATTCGGCCCAAGAAGTACCGCGAATCCTTCGCCAATAGTATGGCTCAGATCGGTCAGAATATTTGGCTTTCGGCGCCCGTAGGCATAGGAAACGGAATCAAGCTCCAAGAGCACGGTACGGACGACCCTTTCAAACGGAACGATGAATACGGTAATTCATGGCCAAGCCGACGACGAAGACGGTAAGGCAGAAGAAATAGGTGACAGCGAGGCCCGCAGGGTGAAGAGTCACTGCCCATGGCCATGGGCGACCGAAATCGCGGTACCCGATGAACATGACGACGAACACCCATCCGATAGGCGCCAGCGGTGCAGCCTGCGCATGGAGTGCTCCGGCGATGAGCATCAGACCGGTCAGGAAAATTGTATTGCGCCCGGCTTCGATGGCTTCTTGGGAGCCCATCCATTCTCCTACGCCGAAACTGGCTGATACTGCGATGCCAACAGTGAGAGCCACGAGGCCGGTGTCGAACCGCCGCACTTTCCGTACCGACAGGATTTCTGCCTCTACAAGTCTCTGCGTAAGACTGTAGGAAAGACTCGACGTGACAATAAGCGGGGCGATGTGCATAAGTTGCACGCGATTGCTTCCACTGCTCAGCATCCCCGGCAGCACAATGCTCTCGCCATACCCGAGCACCACAATCAAGATGAACAGAGCAAGGCTTGGAATTATCACGGCAGAAAAACGGCGAGACTTAAACCAGAGAGGCATTATTGCCTTCCCGCCCGGGCGAGCTTGCACGCTTTTTCTTGCTCTAGGTGAAACCAATCGGATTGCTTGGCAGTGGTGGGAAGTTTGGAACTCTGCTCCGCAAGCTGCTCAACCTTTGTCAAAACCTCGCCAGAGTTCTGGAAGGCGCCTCCGTATTCGCTTCTACGCCACGCAAGATAGGGCTTATCGGAATCAATCTTCTTTGCTGCCCAGAGCATCGCTGCATCATGTGGAACGACCCAGTCAGCAGATTTCCCACGATCGAAGTGCTCGGGAAGCACGCAGGGGAACCGGACCGAGGTCAGGAGAACGGCGTATCGGATATTGGTCATGCCACCGCCGAGCTGACCCGCCTGACGGGACAACGGAAGCCACCAGGTCGACGCCGAAGACCTCTTCCGATGGCGCTCGACCAGAACGGAATCCGAGACGGTGTCCGGCATTTCGACGTTCACGCCGGCAGCCTGCAGCCTTTTGACGGCGCCTGCCACCTCTCCTTGCACCTCATCAAGCGACCCGATCGCCCCGCCGTCCCGTGCCATGCACACCCGCGGCGCTGAACCCGTGCAGCTCACAGCCGCATGGCCGGCACTGACCGGACCGTCCGCGATGCCCCATCCAGCAGCGGTTCGAGCACACGACACCATGACGGCCAGGGCGACGGCCACGGCCGAAGTGCGCCAGAGCCACGATCGGGACGCACTGAGCCACCACGCCGATACAGCCACTGCCCCGGCAGCGGCGAAAAGGAAGGGGACGAGCACGCTAGGGGCGTCGTACAACTCGCCGAAGGCGAGCGACGTATCAATCTGGCCGAATGTATGCCTGGGCCACACCGGTTCGCTGTAGCCCCCTGAACCGCTGATCAAGTAGAACAGCATGATGCAGGACAAGGGGGCGACAATAAGCCGTGGGCCGATGTGGCCGAGCCCGCAACCGACCACAGCGTATGCACACACGATGCCCATACCCATGAGCAGCGGGGCCAGGCCGCGCGGAGAGGGAACCAGGCCGGTCTCGATGAGTCGCATCACCACGGGGAGCAGCAGGATGAGCCATCCAGCCACGATCACGGGGGCGAGAGTGTGTGCGGCTACGCGGTACCGGGACCTCCCGGGAGCGAGCGCCCAGACCCCGTCTTTCACCAGGCGCCCACCCTCCCAGACGGCAAGTCCCATGGTGATCGCGTAGGCGAAGGCGTAGAAGTAGGACAGTGAAACAGCCACTTGTTGAGGGGCCCACAGCGGGCCGGCCACCACTTCTTGGCGGGAATCCTCAAGGTGCATGACGTAGAAGAAGTAGAAGATGATAATGCCGACCCAAACGGGCGCGGTCCACAACGCCGGGCTGGTGCGTAGGCGGACTCGGATGTTCAACTGACGGCAACCGTTCTCAAGCAGGGCGAGCCGGGAGCACGCTCCCGCGCTTCCCGGCCACTGGATCACGAGGCACCCAGGGTGCTAGTCGGCCTTTGTGGTGTCCACGTAGACCTTGCTCACCGAAAGGCTCCCCGTGATGCTAGTGGAACCGTTGATTTTGGGAATAGTGAAGTATCGATTGTCGCCACCGTCGTAGTGGGCGCTCCACTCGCCGCGGGACGTACCTCCGTTGAAGCAGGCGGTGAACGCCTTGTCCCCCCATGTCCTTGTCCTGGGCGAAGGGGATGGCCCGCCAAAGCTTCACAGTCACGGAACTTCCTCCGGGACCTGACACCGAACAGCCGGTGAACTGGATTTCGGTGTAGTCGTTGTCGGCCCAGTGTCTCGACTCTTTATTTCCAGGCTTCCAGTCCGACATGCTGCTCTCGAAGTTCATCGGCTGCACTGTGCCCGGCTCAGCTTCACCGTAAAGCTGAATCAGGCCAGCCTCATTAGGGTTGAAAGTGTACGCATCGTCGCTGGGCGGGGTGGAGTCGTCCGCGCTGGCTGACACGGCCGTACCGGTGAGGGCGACAGCTGTGAAGACGGCAATCAGCCCAGATCGTATGTGGCGGTTTGGCGGTTGTACATGAAAGCCCCTTTTCTAGTGGTTGATCGACACCCCTCCTGGGCTGCAGATCACATTCGCCACAGTTGATCACCGACGTTTCGGCGGAGGCAATGCTTCCGCCAAAGGATCTCCTCGGATTCTCCCCTCGTCATCCACATCTGACGGACGAGGCTCGTGCTCAACTCGTTGTGAAGTTTGCGGGTTGTTCGTGCTCTGCCACCCCGGCGGACCGGGCCTCGCACGGGGTGGCCGCAGAGTGGGACCAGGCCCTGCTGGCCCATCCCGCACTTACCGGGATTTCGCCAACAACTGGGCGATCTCATAGGGAGCTTGGGCCCAGATGGTGACACCCGACACGGCCGCCCGCCCAGGCTCGCCTTCTCCGAACAGGTCCTGGCCACCGTGCTCCACCTGAGGATCGCGCTGGCTGCCGAACCCCTCGCCGTGCTGTTCGGCAGCAGCCGAACAGCCATGCACCGCGCCCTCCTCAAGACCAGAAGACTGCTCGACGTACACGGCATCGTCATCCCACCCGCACCACCCCCGCCTACCGCCCTCGCAGCGAAGACGGCACGGCGAACCTCGCGCCGATGTCCTCCGCATGGTGGCTGGGCCAGTCCTGCATGCTCGGTCTCGGCAACAGCGCCCAGACGACCGCGAACCTGCTCCGCGAGGGCGAATGCGTGCTCAATCTGCCCTCATCGGCGATGGTCGACGCCGTGGACCGGATAGCGCTCACCACTGGAAAGCCGACCGTGCCGGACCACAAGGTGAAGCAGGGCTACCGATACGAACCGGACAAGTTCTCGACCGCACAGCTGACCGAGCAGGAATCGGAGCTGGTCCGGGCGCCCCGGGTCGCGGAATGGCCGATCCAACTGGAGTGCAGGGTCGTCTCGTCCCATCCCTTGGGCAGCCCGCTTCCCAGGCCATCGCCTTCCAGGTCGAGGTCCTTCGGGCTCATATCGAGGAGGAGCTGGTCATCCCGGGAACGCACTATGTGGATCCGTGCGGCTGGGACCCGCTCATCACGACGTTCTGCTGGTTCTTCGGCGGTGGACGCAACGTTCATCCCTCGAAACTTGCCGCAGGCTGGAACATGCCTCATCAGCTCCAGCCGACGGCTGTCTGAGCTGTTACCGCTTCGCAGCAACTCGCCCGCATTCCATGTGGACGGACAGGTGGGCACCCGTCCACACGCACTGATGCGGACGATCCGCAGGTGCAACCCATGACGCCCGGCCCAGCGGTGCCGGCCCCGGTCTGCTCAGGCGAGGGCCGGAGCCCTGCGCGTCGTAGCGATCGTCGCCGAGCCGACCACGCGGGAGCCGTCGTACAGGACGACCGCCTGGCCGGGGGCCACGCCGCGTACCGGCTCGGTGAAGGTGACGTTCAGCGTTCCGTCGACGAGTTCCGCCGTCACTTCCGTCTCGCCGCCGTGGGCGCGGAGCTGGGCGGTGTACGTGCCGGGGCCCGAGGGGGCGGTGCCGCACCAGCGGGGCCTGATGGCGGTGAGGGCGGTGACGTCGAGGGACTCGACCGGGCCGACCGTCACCGTGTTGTTCACCGGGGAGATGTCCAGGACGTAGCGCGGCTTGCCGTCGGGGGCGGGGTGGCCGATGCGCAGGCCCTTGCGCTGGCCGATGGTGAAGCCGAAGGCGCCCTCGTGGGTGCCGACCTTCGTGCCCGACTCGTCGACGATGTCGCCCTCGGCCGTGCCGAGCCGGCCCGCCAGGAAGCCCTGGGTGTCGCCGTCGGCGATGAAGCAGATGTCGTGGCTGTCGGGCTTCTTGGCGACGGCGAGGCCCCGGCGCTCGGCCTCGGCGCGGATCTCGTCCTTGGTGGTGAGGGTGTCGCCGAGCGGGAACATCGCGTGGGCGAGCTGCTTCTCGTCCAGGACGCCGAGGACGTACGACTGGTCCTTGGCCATGTCGGAGGCGCGGTGCAGCTCGCGGCTGCCGTCCTCGTTCAGCACGACCGTGGCGTAGTGGCCGGTGCAGACCGCGTCGAAGCCGAGCGCGAGGGCCTTGTCGAGGAGCGCGGCGAACTTGATCTTCTCGTTGCAGCGCAGACACGGGTTGGGGGTGCGCCCGGCCTCGTACTCGGCGATGAAGTCGTCCACGACGTCCTCGCGGAAGCGTTCCGCGAGGTCCCAGACGTAGAACGGGATGCCGATGACGTCCGCGGCGCGGCGCGCGTCGCGGGAGTCCTCGATCGTGCAACAGCCGCGCGCTCCGGTACGGAAGGACTGCGGGTTCGCGGAGAGGGCGAGGTGCACACCGGTCACGTCGTGGCCCGCCTCGGCGGCGCGGGCCGCGGCGACGGCGGAGTCGACACCGCCCGACATGGCGGCGAGTACGCGGAGAGGACGCTGGGAAGTCTGAGTCATAGCCCCACCAGAGTACGGGGCGCCGGGAACCGAACGCTCGCGGATATGCGTTGTGGATCACATGGGGACCAAGGGGACGGCGGGCGCCAAGGGCTCCGCGGCGGCGAAGTCCGGGCACGGCATCAGTCGGCGTGGGCTGCTGATCGGCGCTGCCGTCACGGCGGTGGGTACGGCCGCGCTGGCGCGGGAGAAGCTGGAGCGCGCCTGGTGGCGGCTGCCCGGGGTGGACAAGCCCCGCACGCCGGGCGAGGTGGACTACGCACGGGCCGAGTGGATATCGGCGTCCGCGGCGAACTGGCGGCGGGCCGACCGTCCCGCCGACTATCCGATCGACCGGGTCGTCATCCATGTCACCCAGGGCAGCTACCAAAGCGCGGTGAAGGTCTTCCAGAACCCGGGGCACGGGGCGGCGGCGCACTACGTGGTACGCAAGGACGGCCATGTGACGCAGATGATCCGTGAGCTGGATGTGGCGTTCCACGCGGGGAACAGGTCGTACAACGAACGCAGTGTCGGCATCGAGCACGAGGGGTTCGTGGACCGCCCGCAGGACCTCACTGCGGCGATGTACGGGGCGTCGGCGCGGCTGACGGCGGCGATATGCGGGCGGTACGGGATGCCGGTCGACCGCGAGCACATCATCGGGCATGTGGAAGTGCCGGGCACGGACCACACCGATCCGGGGAAGCACTGGGACTGGGACCGGTATCTGAAGCTGGTCCGGGCTGCGGCCACGCGGTGACCGCGCGGCCCCGCCCGATCCCGGACAGGCCCGATCCGGAACAGGCCCGATCGCCGGGCAGGGCCGATCGCCGGACGGGCCCGATCGCCGGACGGGGCCGAGAGGCCCTAGCTGAGTCCCGCCGTCCGTGCCCGCTGCACCGCCGGTCCGATCGCGCGGGCCACCTCGTCGATGTCCTGCTTGGTGGAGGTGTGGCCGAGCGAGAAACGCAGGGTGCCGCGGGCCAGGTCCGGGTCGGTGCCGGTGGCCAGGAGGACGTGGCTGGGCTGGGCGATCCCGGCGGTGCAGGCGGAGCCAGTGGAGCATTCGATGCCCTGGGCGTCGAGCAGCAGGAGCAGGGAGTCGCCCTCGCACCCGGGGAAGGTGAAGTGGGCGTTGGCGGGGAGCCGGCCACCGGGGGCCGGGTCACCGCCGAGGACGGCGTCCGGCACGGCCGCCAGCACCGCCGCGACGAGGTCGTCGCGGAGTGCGCCGATCTCGCGGGCGAATTCCTCGCGCCCGTCGGAGGCCAGCCGTCCCGCGACGGCGAAGGCGGCGATGGCCGGCACGTCGAGGGTGCCCGAGCGGACATGCCGCTCCTGGCCGCCGCCGTGGAGCACGGGTACGGGGGTGTACTCACGGCCGAGCAGCAGCGCGCCGACGCCGAACGGTCCGCCGATCTTGTGCGCGCTGACCGTCATCGCGGCCAGCCCGGACCGGGCGAAGTCGACTTCCAGCTGCCCGAACGCCTGCACCGCGTCCGCATGCATCGGTACGTCGAACTCACGGGCCACGGCGGCCAGTTCACGTACCGGCATGATCGTGCCGATCTCGTTGTTGGCCCACATCACGGTGACCAGCGCGACATCGTCGGGATCGCGGAGGATCGCCTCGCGCAGCGCGTCCGGGTGGACGCGTCCGTGCCGGTCGACGGGGAGGTACTCGACGTTCGCGCCCTCGTGTTCGGCGAGCCAGTCGACGGCGTCCAGCACCGCGTGGTGCTCGACGGGGCTGGCCAGCACCCGGGTGCGACGGGGGTCGGCGTCGCGGCGGGCCCAATACAGGCCCTTCACGGCGAGGTTGTCGGCCTCGGTGCCGCCGGAGGTGAAGACCACCTCGCTGGGGCGTGCGCCGAGGGCATCGGCGAGGGTCTCTCTCGACTCCTCGACGGTACGGCGGGCCCGGCGCCCGGCGGCGTGCAGTGAGGACGCGTTGCCGGTGACGGCGAGCTGGGCGGTCATCGCCTCGATCGCTTCCGGAAGCATCGGCGTGGTCGCGGCGTGGTCGAGGTAAGCCATGGTGGGCTCGATTCTACGAGCCCGGGGCGGGGCGTACGGCGGGCGCATGGTGCCCCGGCACCCGCGCACGGCCGGGTGCGGTCTTCCTCGTCCCGTTCCCGGGCCCGTCCGGGCGGGGAGGGCGTCGGGCTCCGCGCCCGGTTCAGCCGGCGAAGTTCCGGGCGACGAGGCCGTTGCCCGTGACGAGGAGGGGCCGCTCGGCCCCGGTGATTCCGCCGGTACGCGCGGTGGAGCGCACCGTGTCGTTTTGGCGACATGTCGCAAGCACGGCACCGGAAAGGTCTGGTGCGGCGATCAATGGGGGCCCCAGTCTTGAGCCGCACCGCGTGTCCGTTTCCTTGCCTCCTGGAAAGGTTCCGATGCACATACGGCATCGCTCTGCCGCCGTTCTGGCAGCAGGCGTCCTCATCGCCACCCTGTCTTCCACCTCCTCCGGCGCGAGCGCCGCCCCGGCGCCCGCCTCCGTCGGCGCGAACTCCGCCGGCCGCCCCCAGGTCAGCTCCGTCACGCTCGTGACCGGTGACCGGGTGCGGCTGGAGACCTTTCCCGGCGGCCGGAAGGCCGTCTCCGTCGAGCCGGCCTCGGGCGCTTCGCAGGCCGACTTCAGCCAGCTGGAGATCGACAAACAGCTGTACGTGCTGCCCCGCGCCGCGCTCCCGTACATCGCCTCCGGCAAACTGGACCGGCAGCTGTTCAACATCACCTCCCTGGTCAAGCAGGGTTACGACGACGCCCACACCTCCGCCATCCCGCTGATCGCCCGCTACACCGGCGGCACGAACCCCACGTCCAAGGAAGCACCCACCGGTTCGCGCAAGGGCCTGGTCATCAAGAGCCTGCGCGGCTCGGCACTGAAGGCGGACAAGAAGCAGGCCGGGCGCTTCTGGAAGGCCATCGACGACGACGCGCTCGCCAAGAGCAGCGCCGAGGCCGGCGCGAAGAACGCTTCCAAGAACTCTTCTTCCAAGAACTCTGCTTTCAAGAACGCGGCCTTCGAGGGCGGCGTCGAGAAGCTGTGGCTGGACGCGAAGGTCCACGCCTCCCTCGATCGCAGCACCGCGCAGATCGGTGCGCCCGAGGCGTGGAAGGCCGGCTACGACGGAAACGGCGCGACCGTCGCCGTCCTGGACACCGGCGTCGACGCCACCCACCCCGACCTGGCCGGGAAACTCGGCGAAGTACGCAACTTCACCGACGAGCCCACCGCGAACGACGGCCACGGCCACGGCACCCATGTCGCCTCCACCATCGCCGGCAGTGGCGCCGCCTCGGGCGGCTCGCGCAAGGGCGTGGCACCGGGGGCACGGCTGCTGATCGGCAAGGTGCTCGACGACGGCGGCTCCGGCTCTTACTCCGCCATCATTGGCGGCATGGACTGGGCCGCCCACTCGGGCGCCGACATCGTCAGCATGAGCCTGGGCGGCCAGGCCACCGACGGCACGGACGTCCTCAGCCTCGTCCTCGACGGCCTCAGCGAGGAGACCGGCACCCTCTTCGTCGTCGCGGCGGGCAACACGGGCGCCGACTACACAGTGGGTTCCCCGGGCGCCGCGGCGAGCGCACTGACCGTGGGCGCCGTCGACCGCGACGACAAGCTGGCCCCCTTCTCCAGCCGCGGCCCGCGCGTCGGTGACAACGGCGCCAAGCCCGACCTCACCGCTCCCGGCGTCGACATCGTCGCCGCCCGCGCGGCCGGCACGTCCATGGGCCACCCGGTGGACGCGGCCTACACCGCCGCGTCGGGTACGTCCATGGCGACCCCTCACGTGGCGGGCGCGGCGGCGATCCTGGCCGGGCGCCACCCCGACTGGAGCGGCCAGCAGCTCAAGGACGCGTTGATGAGCACGACGCGTACCGCCCCCGACCAGACGGCCTACGAGCAAGGCGCCGGCCGGGTGGACGTGGCCCGCTCGGTGCGCCAGCAGGTGCGCGCCACCGGCACCACCACCTTCGGCTCCCTGGCACCGGACGCGGGCCCGCGGCAGGTGAGCGTCACCTACACCAACGACGGCGACGCGCCCGTCTCGCTCACCCTGGACACCACCTTCGACAAGCTCTACGGCTCCCCGGCCCCGGCAGGCGCCATGAGCACCCCCGCGCAGGTCACCGTGGACGCCCACGGCACTGCCGACGTGACCGTGACCCTCGACACGTCCGCGCTGCCGGAGGGCATCTACGGCGGCCGCCTCACCGCGACCTCGGCCGACGGGCAGACCGTCGCGCACACCGTTCTCTCCGCGACGAAGGACCCGGTCACGCACAAGGTCACCGTGCGCGGCATCGACCGCGCCGGGCAGCCGGCGACCGTCTTCCCGCTGATCCTGCTGGGTCCCACGGGCCGCTTCGACGTCCTCCAGGAGGTGCCGGCGGGGCAGAGCCTGACGGTGGACGTGCCCGAGGGCATGTACTACCTGCACGGCGTCATCACGCAGACGACGCAGGACAACGTCACCAACAGCCTGGTGGTCAACCCCCGACTGCGGGTGAGCGGCGCCACGGACCTGGTGCTCGACGCACGCAAGGCGGTCCCCGTGGAGATCCGGACCCCCAAGCCGGCCGAGCAGCGGGGCCCGATGGTCTTCTCCACCCACTGGAAGACCGGCGACCGGGAGTTCGCCAGCTTCTTCACCAGCGGACACAGCGGCGGACAGCTCCTCTACGTCACGCCCACCGAGGAGTTCACCGAGGGAACCTTCGAGTTCACCTCCCGCTGGCAGCTGACCGCACCGATGCTCCGTGCACGCGCAATCTCCGCCACCGCCGCGGCCGGTGTCCCCGTCCGTCTGCTCCACAACTCCCCCGCTGTGGAAGGCGTGCGGCGCCTGCGGGTGGTGGACGCCGGTCACGGACGCCCCGAGGACTACGCGGCGCTGCGCGCACGGGGCACGGACGTCCGCGGAGCGGCCGTGCTCGTGGAACTGGAGGGGGTGGAGTACGACGAGGCGGTGACCTCGGCCGCCCGAGCCGGAGCCGCGGCCGCCGTCACCACCGCCGGCGGCAACAGGTACGCGGCCGCGACCTGGCAGCCGGTGAGCCAGCGGCTGCCCGCGATCGGGCTGTACGCCTCCCAAGCCACCGCGCAGCGGTTGCGCGCGCAGGGCACCGTGCTGGAGTTGAAGGGGACCCCGGAAAGCCCCTACCTCTACGACGTCGTGCAGGTCGCCCAACAGCGCGTCCCCGAGCACGTGGTCCACGAGGTCGGGCCGAAGAACACGGCCACCGTGGTCTCGCGCTACCCGGACACGGGCGGGACACGCTACGTCACGGAGAACCGGGAGTCCTGGCGTCCGTGGGAGGGGGAGCAGGTGTTCCTCCCCATGCGATCCCGGTACGTCCGCACCGGGCAGGCGCGGACGGAGTACCTGAGCGGTCCCGCCGACACCCGGTGGCTGCACTGGGTCAACCCCCGCAACACCTGGGCGATCCACGCGGTAGGGACCGGCATGTTCGGCCCCCTGCGCACCTACCGGCCCGGTGAGCACGCCACGGAGAGCTGGTACGCCCCCGTGGTGCGCCCGGCGATCCCCCGAGGTGTCGAAGGGCTCGCCCACCGCAAGGGCGACCAGCTGACCATAGGGATCCCCGAGTTCACCGACACCGCCTCCGGCCACTACGGCTACGCCCTGCCCCGCAAGGGCGCCGACACCCCCTACCCCGACGAGGCCCGCGCCGTACTGCGTCGCGACGGCGAGATCCTCGCCGAAGGCCCCCGGGCGTGGGGCGTCTTCCCCGCGGGCGGGGACGACGGCCGTTACCAGTTGGACCTGGACGTGAAGCGCACCAGCCCCGAGGGCACCCTCTCGCGGGCCACCAGCACCCGCTGGTCGTTCACGGCCCCTCGCCCGGCCGAGGGCAAGGAGTCCCTGATTCCCCTCCTCCAGCTCGACTACGACGTAGCCACCGACCTCCAGGGCTCCGCCCCTGACTCCGGGTCCTTCGCCTTCGGAGTGAGCGCCCGCCACCAGGACGGTCTGACAGGCCGTTCCGTGAAGGGCATGGAGGTGTCCGTCTCGTACGACGACGGCGGGCACTGGCAGGCGGCGACGACTTCCGCCCGGGGCGACGGCGCCTACCGTGTCCGGGTCACCCACCCCTCGACTGCCCGCACCAGCGGGTACGTCACACTGCGGGTCCGCGCCTGGGACGACGCGGGCAACGAGGTGACGCAGGAGATCGAGCGGGCGTACGCGCTGAGGTAGTACGCGGGATCCGGAAGCCGCGACCGGCCCCGGTC
>NZ_JBHVFF010000107.1:0-25115 GCF_042801895.1 Streptomyces sp. NPDC057543
CCGTGGGCCACCGCGGCCGCCCGCTGCGCATCGGGGACCCGGACGAGGACCTGGTCCGGCGGGAGCGCACGGCTGTCAGTCCGCCGTCGTGGCTGTCGTGGTTGTCGTGCCTGTCGCCGTGCTCGTCGTCGGTGTCGGCAGCGGGATCCGGCCGTTGAACCACAGCTTGTGGACGGCGACTTCGGGGACGGCCTCGGTCTCCTCCACGCCCTCCAGCGGCCGGACCTTCTGCTGGAGGAAGGTCCACAGCTCGTTGTCGTCGGCGACCAGGACCTGGGCGAAGACATCGGCCTTGCCCAGCAGCGTCGAGACGTAGCTGACCTCGGGGTGCCGGCACAACGCGGCCACCACCGACTCGTGGTGGGCCGGGGCGACCTTGAGGAACAGCAGGGCCAGGCGGCCCGCGCGCAGGACGCCCGGGTCGGCGAAGGCGGCGATCTTGAGCACGCCGGTCTCCTCCAGGCGGCGGTAGCGGGCCCGCACGGTGCCTTCGGAGACGTTCAGTGAGCGGGCGATCTCGCGGAAGGCGCGGCGTCCGTCCTCTTCCAGGGCCGCGATGATCGCGTGATCGAGGTCGTCCAGGTCGGTCATGGTGCCGATCCTAGGCACTCCCCGCACATCGGCCCGCCGCGCATTGCGCAGGGTCCGGGCGCCACGGGCGCGCAATGCGTGACACCACGGTGAACTTCTTCTGCATTTCGCGTACACCAACCCCTTGTCGGGGTGTATTGCGCACCGTACATTGGCTCGCACGCAGCAACGCGTAGCCATTCTTCTTCAGCGCTACGCGATGCGTAGATATCCGTTGTGGTCGCGTACGAAAGCGAGTCGTGACGATGCACCCGGCAGAACAGGGCCGACGGCCCACCGAAACCCCCGAGTCCCCCGGCTTCGCCTGGCCCGGCGGCGCCGACGCGGCCGTCTCCCTCACCTTCGATGTCGACGCCGAGGCCGGCTGGCTCGGCGAGGACCCCTCGTACGCGCGCAGGCTGACCACCCTCTCCGAGGGGCGCTACGGCGTGGTCCGGGGCATGCCCCGGATCCTGCGGCTGCTGGCCGCGCACAACATCCGTTCCACCTTCTTCGTGCCCGGCCACACCGCCGAGCTGTACCCGGACACCGTCCGCGCGATCCTGGACGGCGGCCACGAGGTGGCGCACCACGGGCATCTGCATCTGCGCAGCGACAAGGTGAGTGCCGACGAGCAGCGGGCGGAGATCGAACGCGGCCTGGAGGCACTGGACAGGGCCGGCGCACCCGTGCCGGCCGGCTACCGGTCCACCTCGTGGGAGATGACCCCGGAGACCTTCGGGCTGCTGGTCGAGCACGGCTTCGGCTACGACTCCTCCTGCATGGGCGACGACCGCCCGTACTGGGAGACCTGGGAGGGGCGCGCGCTCCTCGAACTGCCCGTCCACTGGTCGCTGGACGACTGGCCGCGCTACGGCTGGAACATCGACACCGGGGGCAACACCGCTGCCCCCGGCGAGCTGTACACCTCCTGGCTCAACGAGTACACCTCGGCCCGCGCCGAGCGCCGCCATGTCACGTACACCATGCATCCCGAGGTGATCGGCCGCCCGCAGCGCTTCGCCGAACTGGTGCGGCTGGTCGAGGAGATCGAGCGGCAGGGCGGCGCCTGGCACAGCACGCTCGCCGATGTCGCGGCCCACGTCCGCCCGCTGCTCCCGGCCCCGCAGGCCCAGCGGCTCCCGGGTGCCCGGTGAGCGCCGCGCCGGTGCCGCTCGCGCACCTCCGATTCACCTCCTCCGTCGCCGAACCCCGGGAACGGGGGCGGGAGTTCGGGGAGACCTGGCGCGAGCGGGTGCGGGCCATCGCCGAGGCGTACGGCGAGCTGTTCGGCCGGGCCGGAGTGCCCGACGCGGACGCGCTCGGTGCGCGGGCCCTGGCCCGGGTGGACGCCTGGGCGCCGGACCTCGCCGACGAGATCCGGGGCATCGCACAGGGCGCGGGACTGCCGGTCGACCGCGTCGCCGCGCTCAACGCCCGTACGGAGATCCTCGCTTCGGGCCGGACACCCGGCCCCGGCGAGTGCACCACGCTCGTGGCGCTCGGCGGCCCCGGGACGGAGCCGGTCGCCGCGCAGAACTGGGACTGGTACGAGTCGCTGGCCGGCGGCTGGCTGGAGTGGGAGATCCCGCACCCCGACGGACGCGTCACCCGCACCCTCACCGAGTTCGGTGTCGTCGGCAAGATCGGCATCAACGACCGGGGCGTGGGCTGCCTGTTCAACATCCTGCACCACCGCCGCGACGGCTCCGGGACGGGCGTGCCCGTCCATGTGGTGGCCCGTCGGCTCCTCGACGGGGCGGACACCGTTACCGAAGCCCTGAAGATCGCCGGGAGCGCCGGTTCGGCCGGAACCACCGCGTCGACCACGCTCACCGTCGTCGGCGGGCTCGACGCCGGCAGGACCGCGGTCTCCGCCGAGCTGTGGCCCGGCGGCATCGGGCACGTACTGCCGGATCCGGACGGGCTGCTGTTGCACACCAACCACTTCCTGACCCGCCCCGCCGCCGACGGCGACACCGAACCGGTCACCGACCCCGACACGATCGTGCGGTACGAGGTGCTGCGCCGGACGCTCCACGGCCGGGGCGCGGACCTCACCCCGGACGAGGCGTTCGCCGCACTGGCCGACCACACCGGCGGGGTGTGCGTGCACTCCGCCACCGACGGGCCCCACGAGTTCCGGACCCTGGCGACCGTCTTCCTCGACACCGCCGCCCGCGCCCTGCGGGTGTTCCCCGGCCCGCCCTGCACCCACCCCGAGCCCCGACTCCCGAACCACCAAGGAGCTGTCCCGTGCCGCAACTGAAGCGCATCGACAACATGGACATCCTCAGCCACGACGTGCCGCGTCTCGCGGCCTTCTACCACGGCGTACTGGGCCTGCCCTTCCACCTTCCCTACGAGCCGGAGGAGGGCTGGGCCGCCATCGACCTGGGCAACGTCACGCTCTACCTCTTCACCTCCGAGGCCGGTGAGCACGCCCCGCGCCGCACCGAGGTCAACGCCGAGAACGCGCCCGGCCTGGACTCCTTCGCCTTCGAGGTCGACGATCTCGACGCGGCCGTCGCCGAGCTGGACGGCAAGGTCGAGTGGGTCACCGAGGAGCAGATCGTCTGGAAGCACCCCAGCGGCGTCTGGTATCGCTACCGGCCGTTCTACGACCCCGACGGCAACATGCTGTACGTCACCGAGCCGCACCCGGAGGCCGCCGCGCACCCGGAGTCCGCCGCGAACCCGGAGCCCGCCGCATGAGCGCCGCAACCACAGCCGCGACCGGCACCGACACCGCCGCCACCACCGCCGCAGTCCAGGGCGAGGTCCGCGCCCCCGGTTCCGTGCACGACCTGACCGGCCGGGCCGCGCTGATCACCGGCGCCGCCCGCGGCATGGGCCGCGCCCACGCGCTGGCCCTGGCCGGCCGGGGCGCCAGGGTCGCCCTCGCCGACCTCGACGCGGCCGAGCTGGCCGAGACCGCCGCCGCCGTCGAGGAGGCGGGCGGTGAGGCACACACCTTCACCACCGACATCACCTCCCGCGAGGGGGCCGAGACGCTCGTCGAATCTGCCGCCGCGGCGCTCGGCGGTCTCGACATCCTGGTCCACAACGCGGGCCTGATGTTCTCCATGACCGGGCTCGCCGACACAGACGACGCCGACTTCGACCGGCTGCTCGCCGTCAACGTACGGGCACCGCTGTATCTGACCCGGGCCGCCCTGCCCCATCTGCGGCGCAGCGCGGCCGCGCGGGTGGTGTTCGTCTCCTCGCAGTGGGGCCAGGTCCCCGACGGGCACAGCTACGGCTACATGGTGTCCAAGGCCGGGCAGTTGGGCCTGATGAAGACCCTGGCCAAGGAGTTCGCGGCCGAGCGGATCACCGTCAACGCGGTGACGCCCGGGGCCGTCGCCACCCGGATGGTACCGGCGGAGAACTACGAGGCCGAGGTCGCCGCCGTGCCCGTCGGCCGGCTCGCCCAGCCGTACGAGATCGCCGAGGCGGTCGCTTTCCTGGCCGCCGACACCGGTGCGTTCGTCACCGGACAGACCATCCCCGTCAACGGCGGCGCGCTCCTCGTCGGCATCTGACCCGACGCCACCCCCCTCCGATACCACTTCCCGGGCCGCTGCTCGGCTCCCTCGTGAACAAGGACGTTCCTCATGTCCACTTCCCCCCGCACCACCGACACCCCCATGACCAAACGGGAGCAGGCCGAACGGGCCATGCGCCACAGCTGGTTCCCGGTGGCCCGGTCCGTCGACCTGGAGACCCCCGAACCGGCCGTGCTCCTCGGCGAGCAGCTCGTCGTGTTCCGGGACGCCGACGGCGTCGCCCGGGTGACCGCCCGCCGATGTCCGCACCGCGGCGCGGATCTGTCGCAGGGCAAGGTCACCGGCGGCTCGATCGGCTGCCCGTACCACGGCTGGCGGTTCGACGGCGTCGGCGGCGGCTGCACCCATGTGCCCTCGCTGCCCGACCAGTCGAAGATCCCGCCGAAGGCGGCGATCCGCAGCTACCCGGCCGTTGAGCGGTTCGGGCATGTGTGGACGGTGCTGGAGGAGCCGGTCACCGGGCTGTACGACCCCGAGGAGTGGCACGGCCACGACCTGGTCTGGCTGGCCGCGGAGCCGCTGCACTCGCCGACCGGGGTCGCCGCCGCGATCGAGAACTTCCGCGACGTCGCCCACTTCCCGTTCGTCCACCAGGTGTCGATGGGCCCGACCCCGGAGGTCGTGGAGCCGCTCCAGGTGCGGCGCGACGGCATCGACGTCCACATGGAGCGTCCGCTGGACGCGGGGGAGGGCGACTGGGCGAACCAGGGCGACTGCATGATGTCGTACCACTGCACGGCCCCCGGCTTCGCCAGCATCAGCTACCACTACGAACAGGCCGGGCTCCGGGTCGTGGCGGGCTTCCCGTCGCCGGTCGGCTACGAACAGGTCAAGATCTTCTGGGCGGTCGCCAACGACCGCGACTTCAAGGGCGACTCCCTGGAGGAGTGCCTGCGGGTCGAGGAGATGGTCTACCTGGAGGACATGCCCGTCGTGGAGAACCTCTCCCCGCGCGAGGTCCCGTGGGACGCGGAGGTGCCGGAGTTCTCCGTGCCCGCCGACCTCTTCACCCTCAACTACCGTCGCGCGTTCGTCGAGTTGATGAACCGCACGGCGAAGGCGGTCGACGCGGCGGGCGGCACGGCGTCATGACCGAGGTGTGCGAGGTGACGGCGCCGGCCGGTACCCGGGTGCTGGAGGTGCGGGAGGCCGGGGCCGCCGCGGACGGGGTGCTGTCCCTGACCCTCGCCGATCCCTCCGGCGCTCCGCTCCCGCCGTGGACGCCCGGCGCCCATGTGGATCTCCATGTGGCGCCGGGGCTCGTCCGGCAGTACTCCCTGTGCTCGGACCCGCAGGACACCGGGCACTACCGGATCGCCGTACTGCGGGTGCCGGACGGGCGCGGCGGATCGGCGGCCGTGCACGAGACGCTGCGGGCGGGCAGCAGGGTCGCGGTCTCGGCGCCCCGCAACCACTTCGAGCTGGTCGACGCCCCCGAGTACGTGCTGGTGGCGGGCGGCATCGGGATCACCCCGCTGCTGGCGATGGCCCACCGGCTGACCGCCGAGGGCAAACCCTGGCGGATGCTGTACGGGGGCCGTTCCCGGACCACGATGGCGTTCCTCGGCGAACTCCCGCCGGACCGGGTCGCCGTCGTCCCGCAGGACGAGGCCGGTCACCCGGACCTGGCGGGGTACCTGGCCGCGACGCCGGGCGCCACGGTGTACGCGTGCGGCCCCGGCGGCCTGCTCGACGCCGTGCGCGAGCTGCACCCCGGCCCGGTCCACACCGAGCGCTTCACCGCACCGGACCCGGCCGGGAACCCCGACGGCGACCACGCCTTCGACGTACGCCTGGCCCGCAGCGGCCTCGATGTGCACGTGCCCGCGGACACGAGTGTGCTGGACGCGGTCCGGGCGGCCGGGGCCGAGGCGCCGTCGTCCTGCGAGGCGGGCATCTGCGGCACGTGCGAGACCGCGGTGCTCGACGGGGTCCCCGACCACCGCGACGCACTGCTCACGCCCGAGGAACAGGAAGCCGGCGCCACCATGCTGATCTGCGTGTCCCGCTGCCGCGGGGCACGGCTCGTCCTCGACCTCTGAGTCGGCCGGACCCGCCCGCCCCACACCTGCCGGACGGGCTCCGGCGTGACGCACCCGGGGCCTTTCGTTTGGATCACGCCGGGCACGTGTGCCCCGGCCCCGCGCCCCGCTCCTTGATCCGGTCTGATCCAAACGAAGGACCCTGGCGCGGTGCGCCCGTCGGAGCTCGTACGGCCCCCTTCTCCCACCGCACTCCGCGTGCTCTTCCAAGGGGTCACCCATGTCCAACCCCGTCACGTCGTCGTCCACGGACCACGCCGGTACCGACCGTCCCCCGCAGACCGGGCAGGAGCAGCCCGCCCTCGCCAAACGCATGCGCTGGTACGACGGCTTCGCCATGTCGCTGACGATGCCCGCGGCCCTCGTGGCCTCGCTCGGCGCGTCGATCGGCGGTCTCGGCGCCTGGGGCGCCATCGCGCTGTGGGCGGCCTCCATGGTGCTGGCCACGGCCACCAACTGGATCTACACCGAACTCGCCGCGATGTTCCCCGAGTCGTCCGGCGGGATAGCCCACTACGCCACCGAGGGCTGGAAGTCCCGGGCCCCCGTCGTCGGCCCGCTGGCCAGCGTCGGCTACTGGTTCCCGTGGACGACCTCGCTCGCCATCTACGCGGGCATCATCGGCTCCTTCGTCCGGGCCCAGTGGTTCCCCGGCCAGAACTGGACCGTCGAACTCGGGCCCGCACAGCTCAGTTTCCCCATCGCCGTGGGCCTGGCCGTCATCGTGCTGCTGTTCTGCGCCGCCATGATCGGGCTGCACGTCGCGATGTGGGTGATCTATCTGACCGGCGGCATGCTGATGGTGCCGCTCGTGGTCTTCCTCGTGATGCCGTTCCTCGGCGGCGAGTGGTCCACGACCGGACTGCACTGGGACCTGCACGGGCTGAGCGGGGTCCGCGAGGCGCTGGTGTGGCTGTACGTGATGGCGTGGACGTCGTTCGGCGTGGAGGTGTGCGCCACCTTCGCCCCCGAGTACAAGGACACCGTCCGCGACACCTCGCGGGCCCTGCGGGCCGGAGTTCTCTTCTCCCTCGGGGTGTTCGTCCTGCTGCCGCTGGCCCTCTCCGGGTACCTGGGCGAGCAGAAGATCGGCGAGGAACCGACCACGTTCTACGTCGGCGCGTTCCAGGAACTCGTCGGCGGGGCAGGCGGGTTGATGACGGTCTTCCTCATCGCCTCGCTGCTGCTCATCATGATCACGGGGCTGGCCGACGGCTCCCGGGTGCTCTTCAACATGGGCAAGGAAGGCATCACGATCCGGCAGATGGGCGTGCTGAACCGGCGCGGCGTCCCGGCCCGTGCGCTGGTGGTCGCCCTGGTCATCAACATGCTGGTCCTGGTGTGCCTGAAGACTCCGCTGGCCATTCTCGTCACCGGGAACCTGGGCTACATCCTCACGCACGTCCTGGCCGTCTCCGGCTTCGCGCTGCTGCGCAGGGACCGCCCGGACCTGCCGAGGCCGATCCGCCTCCCCGGCTTCTTCGTCCCGCTGGCCTGGCTGCTCTCCGCGTTCATGACGCTCGTCCTGGTCGTCGGCGCCACCGGGTTCTCGGTCACCGGGTACGGCGGCTACAAGGAACTCGGTGTCGCGCTGGCGGTGCTGGTGACGGGCGTGCTGCTGTGGGTGTACCGGACGAGGGTGCAGGACCGGCGACCGCCGGAGTAGGGCGTACGCCGTGCGGGGGCGGGCCCACCGGGGCGGCCGGGGCGTACTCGGACCTCAGGACTGAAGGTCCGAGGCCTCGGCCTCGGGCCTTCACGCCTCACGCGTACGCTGCGACGTCGTCCACGACGTGCTTGTCCAGCGCGGCGCGCACCAGAGCCGCCGCGAGCTCGGCGGGCCCCTGTTCATGGGCCTGCCCGGCCTGTTCCGCCAGTTGTACGAGATTCGCCGGCGAGGAGGGCAGCCCCAGTTTCTCGGCGCCCTGAAGCGCCTTCCCGTCCAGGAACGGTGCCGCCTCCGGCCACACGGCCTGCACCTCGCGGACGAAGATGTCCGCACCGGCCGGGCCCATGCCCGGGGTCCTGCGCAGCCCGGACCGCAGGATGTCCAGGTCGCCGTCGGCCTCCTTGCGCAGCCGCCGCAGATCGCCCCCGTACTCGACGAGCAGCAGCTCCGCCCCGTCACCGAGCTGGGTGGCGGTCCGTTCGTCGTAGCGCCGGTAGCCGCCCTCGCCCAGGGCGTCGACGCGCTCCTGCCAGGTCGCTCCGATCATCCTGTCCGGGGACCGCAGGCCGTGGGCGAAGAGCGCACGGGCCGCCGCCACCGCCACGGACGCCCGGATGCGGGCACTCAACAGATCGCTGAGGACGAGGAGTTGGTAGAGAGGCTGCGGTGTGTTCCGCAGCCTGATGCCGGCCTCGGCTGCATAGGTGGTGCCGTAGCGGTCGAGGAGCACCTCCACGGTTCTGCGCGCGGTCACGGGGCCCCGCCCCCTTCCTCGGCGGCGACCTGCTGCAGCGTGCGCCCCGTACGGGCCGACCGTGCGCGGTACGGGTCGGGCGTGTCCGGCCCGTCATGGGTGGCCTGGCCGTCCTTCGCCTTGATCAGCAGCCACACCTCCTCGCCCGGGGCGTCGTTCCCGCTGCCGCCTTTGAAGCGGGTGAGGGCGAACTCGCCGTGCAGCTTGGTCCCGTCGAGCCAGAAGGTGGCGTGCCCGTCCTCCAGGGACTGCTCGAACGACACCGGCGCGCCCCAGCGGTCGTGGCTGAGCGGCCGGTAGGTGCCCTGGTCCCAGACGATCACCGTGCCGCCTCCGTACTCGCCCTTCGCGATCACTCCCTCGAAGGTGCGGTATTCCAGCGGGTGGTCCTCCGTGGGGACGGCCAGCCGCCTCTCGCGCGGGTTCTCGGACGGGCCGCGCGGCACCGCCCAGGACTTCAGCACGCCGCCGACCTCCAGCCGGAAGTCGAAGTGCATGCGCCGTGCCTGGTGGATCTGGACGACGAAGCAGGGCGCCGGACCCGTTTGCCCGCCGTCTCCGCGCGGCTCCGTAGTCGCGTCGAAGTGCCGTTTGCCGCGGTACTCCCGGAGCCGGTCGTCGTTCCCGCCGGTCACGTTCATCGGGATACCTCCTCCGGCAGCCCGCCGGATGCCCCCTTCCCCCCTTCCACTGTGACGCTCCCGGGCGTGACGTGCACAGGGACGCCGACACCGGAGCAGAGGGCAAGTATCTCGACATCAAGCCTCTTGGCATGGAGGCTGTCGGTGAAGTCGGTCCGCTCGGTCCGCCTGATCCGGGCGCCCAGCCCGCAGGCCGCGGGCGCAGCGGCGCGTCGTGGTCAGTAGAACCGCGGTCCGGCGTCGGTGACTCTTGCCGTTTCGACCAGGCCGGGCTTGCCCTTGTCCACGGTCTGGCAGCTGTACTCGGTCTTCGCGTTCAGCGGCACCAGCACGGCCTCGGGAATGTTGTTGCAGCGCACAAGCTCGGGGTTGTAGTTGCCGTAGAGCAGGCGGGCGGCGCCGTCTCGGGTGAGGACGCCCTTGCGCGGGACCGCTTTGTACTGCACCACGTTGTCCGACCAGCCGGACTTCTCGCCGATGGTCACATCCCACACCACTTCGAGGCCCTCGTAGGTGATCGTGCAGGTCACCTGCGTACCGGCCTTCGAGGCCACGTCATTCGGGCACTCGCCGACGGTCTTCCCCTCGGCCTTGGCCATGTCGAGCGTCTTGCGGCGCAACTCGTACGCCAAATTCTTGCTGAACGGGGCGTCGGCCTCCGGAGACGGCTGCAGCTCCCCCTCCGGCATCGCCGGCGGCTTGGGCACTTTCTGCGGAAGCACGGGAAAGGCCGACGCCGACTTGGCACCGGCGTCGTCCGAGCCGGAACCTCCGCCCGCGCACCCCGTGACCAACAGGCCCACCGCACCGACCATGACGGCTGTAACGATCTTTATCCGCATGGCCGTCACTCTACCGAGGGGGCAACCGGCGCCGGGCGGGGCTTCTCGCCCCGCCCTCTCCGACGAGTACCGACCCCGCCGACCTCCTAACCCTCCAGGAACACCGGATTGGTGAGCGCCGCCAGTGCCCCCGGCAGCCCCGGCGCCGTCGCCGGATGCCGGACCTCGGCCCGCACATAGGCGGCGTACGCCGGCGTCGTACGCCACTGAACCGTCCCCGTCCCCGACGCCGGCAGTGCGGCCGTGAACAGCGTGCCCTGGTCGGTGACGAAGTGTGCGGTGCAGCCGGGCGCCCCGGTCACCTCCAGCCGCACGGTGACCGGGGTGTCGTCCCCGTCCACCCGCAGCCGCTCACCGATCCCGGCGTGCCCGCCGCGCCCGCCCGAGACGCCGAAGGACAGGGTGACGGCGGACGACTCGGCGATGTACGAGTGCCCGGCCCGGATGCCGGCCACGATCGCCTCGCGCGACAACTCGTCGGCCAGGACCACGGTCTGCGGCAGCCCCACCTTGTCCGGCTCCCGGTGCGCGTCGCTGTTGCCCATCGCCGGAACCCACGGCTTCGACGAACGGACGGCGGCGACAAGGGAGTTGTCCCACTCCGCGAGGGCGATCTCGTCCTCCGGGGTGTACGCCCCGTTCCACACCTCCACCGCGTCCGCCTCGCCGAAGCCGAACTTCCAGTGGCAGCCGATGCAGGTGGCGTGCGGATGAGCGGGTACGACCAGACCCCCGGCCCGGCGCACGGCCTTCGCGTAGTGCCCGAACCGGTTGTCGCGGGCCCGGTAGCGCCAGTCGACCCAGGTGCCCGGGTCGGTGGCGAGCGCGAGCACGTGCCCGTTGCGCGTGGTGATCTCCTCGCCCGTGAGGACGAGCAGGTCGTCACCCCACAGCCCGCCCCACGCGCCGTGCGCGGAGTACGTGTTGTGTTCGCTGCTGTTGATGAAGTCGAGCCCGGCCGCGCGCGCGGCGGAGGCGACCTCGGCCGGGGTGCGCCTGCCGTCCGAGTGGACGGAGTGGAGATGACAGTCCCCGCGGTACCAGGCGCGCCCGCGCCCCTTCGCGCGCTCCGGCGGGTACACGGGCTTCGGCGTGGACCCGGCGGGCCCGAAGCGCAGGGTGACCGTCACCTCGTACGGCAGCCCTTCCGGGGCGACGGTGTACGGCCCGAGGGCGATGTACCAGGTCCCGGCCCGAACCGGACCCGCGATGTAGCCGGGCGTCGCCTCGTCCGCCCGGATGAAGAAGCTGCTGCGCGCCCCGCCGGACCACCCCCGGAACCCGCGCCCGCCCAGCTCCGTGCCGCGTTCGTCGAAGATGCCGATGTCGAGGGCGTTGCCCTGGGTCCCGGCCGGGACGGGCGTCTTCTCGTACGTGTACGAGACGGCGATCTCCCGTACCCCGCGCTCCACCTCGACCGGCAGGTACACATAGTCGGGCGACCCGGTCGGCAGAGTGCCGCGCACGGTCCTGGTCCGGTCCGGGGCGTCGTCCCCGGTCGCGGCGTCGGCGAAGCTCACACTGCCCAACGTTAGAGCGGTGGCCGCCGTCCCGACGAGAAGGCCGCGCCTGGCCATCGGAAGGTCGTCGGCGGATTGCGTTGCGGACATGCGAGTGGCTCCCCGGGGTGTCGTGAGGGGCGAGGGATGACGTACCCGACCCTGGCCGCGCACCGTGAACTCCGGGGAAACGGCGGGAGGAATGACCGGGGCCCGAACTCCCGGACGCTCGGTTTCGCGCACCGCACGGCATACGTTGGGGCCGTCACCGGACCACGACGGAGGAGTCCTCGTATGCGGATCGCCACCACGATCTTCCTCACCGATGAGACGATCACGCCGCTGCGGCTCGCCCGCGAGCTCGAACAGCGCGGGTTCGCCGGGCTCTATCTGCCCGAGCACACCCACATCCCCGTCAGCCGGGAGACCCCCTATCCGGCGGGCGGCGAACTTCCGCCGGAGTACGGCCGCACCCTGGACCCCTTCGTCGCGCTCGCCCAGGCCGCCGCGGTCACCGAGCGCCTCGCCCTCGGCACCGGCATCACCCTCGTCGCCCAGCACGACCCGATCGACCTGGCGAAGCAGATCGCCACCCTCGACCACCTCTCCGGCGGCCGGTTCACGCTCGGGCTCGGCTTCGGCTGGAACGTCGAGGAAGCCGCGGACCACGGGGTGAACTGGTCGACGCGCCGGGAGCTCGTCCGCGACCGCATGGCCCTGATGCGAGCCCTGTGGTCGGACGAACCGGCCGCGTACGAGGGCGAGTTCGGATCGGTCCGCGCCAGCCGCGCGTACCCGAAGCCGGTCCGGGAGCCGCGCGGCCCGGTGAACGGACCCCGCACCCTGATCGGCGGGGCGGCGGGCCCGAAGCTGTTCACGCACATCGCGCAGTACGCCGACGGCTGGCTCCCGATCGGCGGCCGAGGCCTGACGGAGTCCGTACCGAAGCTCCGCGAGGTCTGGGAATCGGCCGGCCGCGACCCGAAGCACCTCCAGGTGGTCCCCTACGCGGTGCTCCCGAGCCCGGGGAAGCTGGCGCACTACGCGGACCTGGGCATCGAGGAGGTCGTCCTCCAACTGCCCCCGGCCGGAGAGGCGGAGGTACTGCGGGCGCTGGACGCGTATGCGGAGTACCTGTAACCGCTCGGCGCAACCAATTCACCCTCTCTTCGCATCTTCATCGGTTGGAGATCGAAGGGGTCTGTCGAGCAGACCCGGGGTGAGGAGAGCGATGAACAGGCCGCTGCGGCACATAGCCATATTCTGCGGGCTGCTGGTGATGGCTCTGCTGCTGCGGGCGAACTGGCTCGGGTACGTCCAGAGCGAGTCGCTGGCCACTCATGAACGCAACAAACGGGTGCAGATCGCCCGGTTCGCCATCCCGCGCGGCGACATCGTCGTGGGCGGCCGGGCGATCACCGGCTCCAAGGCGGTCGACGGCACGGACTACAAGTACCAGCGGACCTTCAAGAACGGCCCCATGTACGCCCCGGTCACCGGCTACGCCTCCCAGGCGCAAGGCATGTCGCTCCTGGAGAAGACGTACGACAGCATCCTCAGCGGCCAGGACGACCGGTTCGCGTTCAGGCATGCCAAGGACATCCTCACCGGCGAGGAACGGCGCGGCGGTGCGGTGATCACCACGATCGACGCGAAGGCGCAGGCGGCCGGGTACAAGGGACTGACCGACCTCGGCGCGCGCGGCGCGGTCGTCGCTCTCGACCCGCGTACCGGAAAGGTCCTGGCCCTGGTCTCCACACCCTCGTACGATCCGTCGGTCTTCGCCGGGATCTCGTTCAAGGAGGGCGACCGCTTTCAGGCACTCGTCAAGGACAAGAGCAAGCCGCTGGCCAACCGTCCGCTGCGCGAGACGTACCCGCCCGGCTCCACGTTCAAGATCCTGACGGCGGCGGCGGCCCTGGAGAACGGAGTGGTGACCGACGTCGACGCGGCGTCCGACGCCGTCTCTCCGTATCCCCTGCCGCTTTCCACGAACAAGATCGGCAGCGAGGCGGGCGACGCGGTGTGCAGCAAGGCGTCCATGAAGACCGCCATGCAGCACTCCTGCAACAACGTCTTCCTCGACGCGGCGTCCAAGGTCGGCGCCGACAAGATGCGTGAGACCGCGGAGAAGTTCGGCTTCAACTCCGATGTCTACTCCGACGAGTTCGGCGACATGCTCGCCACCAGGAGCCTCTACCCGAAGGAACTGGACAAGCCCGGAACCGCACTCACGGGCATGGGTCAGGGCAGCCTCACCAGCACACCGATGCAGATGGCCATGGTGACCGCCGCGCTCGCCAACGACGGCAAACTGATGCAGCCGTACATCGTCGAAGAGCTGCGCGGCCCGGACCTGTCGACCCTGGAGAAGCACGAACCGAAGCTCAAGAGCCAGGCCGTGTCCGAGGCGACGGCGAAGAAGGTCCAGGAAATGATGGAGTTCACCGCGAAGGAGGGCAGTGCACAGCGGGCCCTGATCGACGGCGTCACGGTCGGCGGCAAGACCGGCACGGCGCAGCGCGGTGTGAACGTGAAGGACGAGGTGCCGTACGGCTGGTTCGTCTCGTACGGGAAGAAGGCCGACGGGCGGTCGGTGGCGGTCGCGGTGTTCATCGACCCGACGGACATGGACATCTCCCGATCGGACATCTCCGGTGGCCGGCTGGGTGCGCCGATCGCGAAGAGCGTGATGAAGGCGGTACTGGGCAAGTAGCTTCCTTGGGCATGTGTGCGATCATCGTGTGCACTCTTCTTTACGAGTCGCACACATGTAGCGCGCGTTCCGGGCCGTACCGCGTTCGCTCGTCGTTCGCGAAGTCCCGGCGGAACGTGCTCACTTCACCGGTCCGGGGGGAACGGAATGCCCAACCGCCCAGGTACGGCCGCGAGATCCGTGGCATACACCGCTCTGCTGCTCACCTTGTCAGTCCTGCTCTCCCTACTGATCCCCGCGGACGCCGGCCGGGCGTACGCCGCCGAGGTGGCCCCCGCCCCCGCGGCAGCCGCCCCGGCCGACGAGAACTGTGCCGCGCTGCCTCTCTCCGCCTTCGGTGAAGCCGCCCCGGCGGAAGGCGCCGTGACCATCCCCGCGAACGAGACGGTCTGCCTCACCATCACGGCCGAGGCGCCCGGCCTGCACAAGGTCGGGCTCATCGGTGGCAACGCCGGGAGCACGTACGCCCAGGTCTTCGACGGTGACACGGAGATCGACTGCTACGACCCCGAATGGGGCGCCGGCTGGTGCGAGTTGCCCCGTGCGGGCGCCTTCACGCTCCAGCTGGTGAACAACTGGCCCGAGCCGAGCAGGCCCACCGTCGCCGTCGTTCCCCTCGGCACCACCAAGGGCTGCGCACCGGAGATCAGCACCGCCTGGGACACCGCACCCGTCGTCGGCTCGGCAACCGCAGCGAACGCGATCCAGTGCCAGCCGTTCACGGGCAGGCCCGGTGAGCGGATCACCAATAAGATCACGACGACCGTGTACGGCCAGAGCCTGTCCTGGATCACCGACGAGACCGGTGCCCGGATCTGCCCCCACTTCAATGAGGACGACAGCGAGGGCTGCGTACTGCCCGGCGACGGCCCGTACCGGGTCCTCTCCCAGGTCAGCTACGCGGAGCGGGGCTTCCCGGCCGAGTACACCCTCACCGTCCGCCGCACCTCCGATCCGGCCGGCTGCACCCACGTCCCCCTGAGCGCGTACGACTCCGCACCCACGACCGCGGACCCGGCCAGCGGCTGCAAGACGTTCACCGCCCCGGCCGCCGGACGCTACAACGTGTACTCCGTCCACGACGGCGCCCGTTCGGTGCTCGCCGTGTACGACCGGGACGGCAAGACCGTCTGCACCACCTGGAACGGCTGCAGCCTTCCCGCCGCCGGTGACTACACCGTCTTCACCGACGACCCGACCCTCATCTTCGACGGCTCAGCCACCACCGGCTGCGAGCCCGTCGAACTCGGTCTGTACCGCGGTACGTTCACCTCGGCCGGTGAGATCGACTGTCTGGCCCTGCCGCTCCCCGCGGACGCCCGCCTGGCCGTGTTGAAGGACCTCAGCGGGTCCGGGCCGCGCTCCGAGGTGACCGTCGTCGATGCCGACGGCGTACAGCGGTGCAATGGAACCGACCTCTCGGCAGGTACGTGCGCACTCACAGGCAAGGCCCCGTTCCGAGCCCTGGTCTCCACCGACAGCCAGTCGAATCCGACCGGCCCCTACGCCCTCGCCCTGCACCGCACCGACGCGGCGAGCGACTGTGCGGCCATTCCGGCGGGCGACTTCAGCACGACGAGCCCGGCGGCCCGGCTCTCCACCGGCGACGGTGTCTTCTCGCACTGCCTGACCATCCCGGCCGACGACCACAGCGCCCGGGAGAACCTCCAGCTCCAGGCGGCCCCCGGCACCACGGCCACCGCCGCCTTCACCGTCCTGGACCCCCACGGCAAGCAGGTCTGCTCGATCTACTCGTCCCTCTCCACCTGGACGACCTGTGAACTGGCGCCCGGCGTAGCCCACACCGTGCTCGTCACCGGCCGTGACACCGCCGCCGACTACACCCTGACCCGCCGCGATGTCACCGCGGCCGCGAAGGGCTGTACCCCGAACCCGGCGACGAAGGTCGGCGGTCCGTCCACCGGCGGTGCGATGGGCGCCCCCGGCGAGCTGCGCTGCCGCCAGGTGACCACCGCCGACGCCAAGGACAGCCTGCACATCAACGTCCGTGATTCGCTCGGCACCGCGAACGTGGTGGTGTACGACGCCGACGGCACCGCCCTGTGCAACAAGAACCAGGCGTGTGCCGTCACCGGTTCAACCCACTACCAGGTCCTGGTCACCGTCCGGTCGGGGCTGAAGGCCGCCGACTCCTACCGCTTCGACGCCCTGCGCATCGCCGGCGCGGAGGGACCGGCCGCCGAGTGCGAGAAGGTTTCCAGCATCGCCTACGGATACGGACCGGTCACCGGCACCCTCGACGAGCAGCACACCGCCGTCTGCGCCGCGCTGCCCACCGCGTACCGCGACCGCTTCGACATGAAGATCAGCGACACGACGGGCGCCACCGAGACGGCGGTGCCCGCGCTGTACGACTCGAGCCTCGACAACGGCTGCATGCGCTTCATCCCCACCGGCTACGAATGCGCCGTGAACGAGCCGTACACCAAGGAGACCACCCCGAGCATCCTCGTCCTCTCGCTGCCGGAGACGGCATCCAAGACCTCGTACGAGGCCGAGGCGGTCTGCACGTCCGTCCTCTGCGGTACCGAGCAGGTGACCATCGGGCAGATCACCCCGGCCACCGGGATCACCGGAACCAAGGTGACGGTCCAGCTGACCGGTACGTCCCTGCACAAGGACGACGAGGTCGTGCTGTCGCTCGACGGCAAGCAGATCACTTCGACCACCACCGCGGTGTCGGCGGACCGGCGGACCTTGACCGTCGTCCTCGACCTGACCGGGGCCGCCCTCGGCACCTGGAACGTCGGCGTCGACACTCACAACGGGTGGGGGTACCAGCGCGGCAGTTTCACCGTCACCGCGGCCCCGCTCAAGAACAGCGCACTCCCGGCGATCACCGGCACGGCCAGGGTCGGTGACCGGCTCACCGCGTCCAGCGGCACCTGGACGCCCGCCCCGGCCTCGTTCACCTACCAGTGGAACGCCGACGGAAAGGCGGTGTCCGGCGCGACCGCGTCCACGTACACCGTCCCGGCTGCACTGCTCGGCAAGAAGCTCACCGTCACCGTCACGGCCCACCGCCCCGGCACCCCGGACGTCCGGGCCACCTCGGCGACGGTCACGGCCACCCGGGGCGCGGCGCCCAGGGCGACGACCGCACCGAAGATCACCGGTACCGCGAAGGTGGGCGCCAAGCTGACGGCCGCTGCCGGCAGTTGGACTCCGTCCGCCACCTCGTACGCCTACCAGTGGAAGGCCGACGGCAAGGCGATCAAGGGCGCGACCGCGTCCACGTACACCGTCCCCGCGGCACTGCTCGGCAAGAAGGTCACGGTCACCGTCACGGCCCGCCGCACCGGCCACGCCGACGGCTCCGCGACGACCGCTTCGGTCAAGATCGCCACGGGCAGCGCGCCCAAGGCCACCAAGCAGCCCACGATCTCCGGCACGGCGAAGGTGGGCCGCACGCTCAAGGCCGCCCACGGCACCTGGACGCCCGCCCCGACCTCGTACGCCTACCAGTGGTACGAGAACGGCAAGGTGATCAAGGGCGCGACCAAGTCGTCGCTGACGCTCAAGTCCGCGCAGCGCGGCAAGAAGATCACCGTGAAGGTGACCGCCCGCCGCACCGGCCACGCCAGCGGTTCCGCCACGAGCAAGGCGACGAAGGCGGTCGCCCGCTGACATCGGCAGTGTGATCAAAAGGGCCGGGCCCCTCACCGTGAGTGGGGGGCCCGGCTGTCGGCGGCCCGTTTTGCGGCCCGCCGCGTCGTCACCTCACGGTGACGGCGTCGCCGGTGGAACGGCGACCCCTTCATCCTCGAGTTGTCCTTGCTCGTCATGGTGATCGGGAACCGCTTGATGTTCTTCACCCCGACGATCACGTTGCTCAGCGGCAGGGGGAGAACGGAGTAGCCGTCACCCCGACGTTCCTTACGTGCGAGGAACGCGGGTTGATCAGTAGTCAGATCTCCGTCAGGAGTGTCGGAAGTTTGCGCATGTCGTCGAAGACCACGGTGTCCGGGCCCTCCAGCCAGTGTGCCGGGGTCAGCCCGCCCGCGTAGCCCAGCGACCGCATGCCGGCCGAACGGGCTGCCTGGACCCCGTACCGGCTGTCCTCGACGACGACGCACGCCGCGGGGTCCACCCCCATCTGCCGGGCCGCGTGGAGGAAGAGGTCGGGGGCGGGCTTGCCGTGCGCGACCTCGGTCGCGCTGAAGATCCGGCCCTCGAAGTGTGCGTGGAGCCCGGTGTGGCCGAGGGTGTGGCGCATCTTCTCGTGGCTGCCGCTCGACGCCACACAGGTGGGCAGCGTGAGGGCGGCCAGCGCCTCGTGGATGCCGTCGACCGCGACGAGCTCGGCGTCCACGGCGGCGCGGTGGAGCTCCTCGAAACGCTGCTGCCACGCGGCGGACCGGCCGGGCAGACGGGCGTCGATCAGCTCGCCGACGGACGTGTCCGACCGGCCCACGAACTTCTCGATCACCTCGTCCGCCGTCAGCGGCCACCCCAGCTCCGCACCTACTTCGACCTGGATGCGTACGGCGATTCGTTCGCTGTCGACGAGTACGCCGTCGCAGTCGAATATGACGAGTTCTGGGGGAGTGGTCATCCGGACAGGATAAGGACACCGCCGACCCCGACGTTCAGCACCTTGCTCAGACCGTCAGGACGTGCGGTTCGTCGGCCGCGCAGTCGTGGCAGTTGCCAGGGGTGGGGGAGCGGAAGGCGCGGTCGCGGTCGGCCGAGCCGGGTTACTTCGGGCGGTTGGCCGTGACCAGCCAGGCGGTGCTGCGCAGTCGCACCGCGCCGTTCTCCTCGTGGGGGCGCAGGACGTCCCTGAGTGCCTGGCGGGCGCGGTCCTGGGTCTCCTGGTCGACCTGGCTCGTCAGGTGGCGTCCGGGACCGGAGCCCAGCAGGAAGGCGGCCGCTTCGTCGGCGTCCTGTCCCCATGTCCCGTGAGCCTCTACGCGTGCCGCGGCGATGTGCGTGAACCCGGCGGCGGACAGCACTTCGCTGGTGCGGTCCGGGTCCGCCAGGGAGAACATTCCCGGACTTCCCGGCGTGCCGAAGCCTCCGACGGGCAGGACGTCGCGCAGTGTCGCGATGGCCTGGAGCCATTCGTTGCCCTCGGCGTCCGCGCCGCAGATGAACGCCATGCGGCCGCCGGGGCGCAGGGCCTGTCCGATGTTGGTGAAGGCGGCGACAGGGTCGGCGAAGAACATCACCCCGTAACGGCTGATCACGACGTCGAACGAGCTCGGCTCGAAAGCGTGGACCTGGGCGTCTCCTTGCTCGAAGGACACGTTGCCGACGTTCTCGCGTTGTGCTGACTCGCGGGCGCGCTCCAGCATCGGCGCCGACAGGTCCAGGCCGACGACCCGTCCGTTGAGCGCCTGGGGTGCGGCCAGGCGGGTCGTGCGGCCGGCTCCGCAACCGATGTCCAGGACGTGGTCCTGTTCCCTGATGGCGGCGGCGGCGAGCAGGGGTTCGTTGAAGCCCGCGTTCACGGCGTCCCAGCGGTCCTGGTTCCGGGCCCAGTGGGTGCCTTCGTAACCGTTCCACGCCTGCGCCTGCTCGGTGTTGACGATGTGTTGCATCCGGTGCCTCCTGCTGGTGGGTGAGGGGCCTGCCGTGCCTAGAATGGGCATCCGCCCAAACAGTATGGGCGGATGCCCATTCCGGCAATCCTCTTCTTGCGCCGGGGCGTGCAGCAATCCCGCACCAGGAGAGGTCCTATGTCACCGCGTGGAGTAGCGATCCCCGACGTTCGCGAGCGGCTGTTCGCCGCCGCGGAGCGGGTCCTGGCCCGTGAGGGCCCAGTCGCCCTGACCGGCCGTGCGATCACCGGCGAGGCGGGCTGCGCCAAGGGGCTGTTGCACGCCCACTTCACCGGGCTGGACGAATTCGTTGCCGAGCTGGTCCTGGACCGGTTTGCGCGCACCGCCCGGCAGGCCGGGGAGCTTGCCGGGCGAGCGGGCCAGGCTACTGTGGCCGAGAACCTCGTCACGGTGGCGCTCGCGCTTCTGACCTCCGCAGGCCCGACGGTCACCGGCCTTGCCCTCACCCGCCCCACCGCCGCCACCCGGGTGCGCCAGGCACTGGAGGCCGGCGCACCCGGCTTCACCGCAATCCAGGACTCGATCAACGCATACCTGGGCGCCGAACAGCGGCTCGGGCGCCTCGCGGACGATGCCGACACCACCTCACTCGCGCTCGCCGTCGTCGGAACCGTCCACCACCTGCTGATGACCAGCTGGGCCGATGCACCGGACCCCCGCGATCAAGTGGAACGACTGGTCACCCTGCTCGCCGGTGCTGCCGGGGCCGACCCCAACGGCGCCACGGCCGCCCAGGAACCGTCCTGACAGCGGATCAAGCTGGGCATCCTCCAGTTCTGCGGGCATCAGGCACCGCAAGGTCTCGGCTCGTCGTGAGGCCGGGCGTGGGGGACTCGTTCTGCCCGACTGATCCGAGGCCGACGTCCATGTCGGATTCTTGCCAGACGATGGGTGGCGGCCGGTGTTTGACTGCGTCCGTGACCACCACACAGTCGGACAAAGCCCGCCTCTTCCGCTCCCTGCACACCCCGCCCGTACCCCTCCCGCTCGCCAACGCCTGGGATGTTGCGAGCGCCCGTGTCATCGAGGCCGCGGGCGCCCCGGCGATCGCCACCACCAGTGCCGGCGTCGCCTGGTCGCTGGGTTCTCCGGACGGCGACGTGCTCAGCCGCGACCGAGCGGTTGACCTGATCGCCCGAATCGTCGCCGCCGTCGCGGTTCCGGTCACCGCTGACATCGAGGGCGGGTACGGGAAGGATGCCGCCGGCGTTGCCGAAACGGTCTCCGGGGTGCTCGCGGCCGGCGCCGTCGGCGTCAACATCGAGGACGGCACCCGGCCTCCGGCAGAGCTCGCGGCGCGGCTGGCCGCGGCCCGGCAGAGCGCCGACCGGGCAGGCGCGGACCTTTTCCTCAACGCCCGTATCGACACCTTCCTGTTCGGGCTCGGCGACCCGGACACGCGGTTGAAGGAAACCCTGGCCCGGGCGCACATGTACGTCGATGCGGGCGCGGACGGCGTCTTCGTCCCCGGCGTCACCGACACCGCCACCATCGCGGCGCTGGCCAGGGACATCTCCGTACCGCTGAACGTCATGGCGGGTCCCGGCGCCCCGACCGTTGCCGAGCTCGGCGCCCTCGGCGTGGCTCGCGTCAGTCTCGGCTCGGGCGTGGCACAAGCCGCCTACGCCGTCGTCCGCCGTGCCGCACAGGAGCTCTTCGGCACCGGCGACTACGACTCCCTCGCCCAAGGCATCGCCTTCCCCGAACTCGACGCGCTGCTCTCCGAGTGATACGTCCGACCGTCACCGGCCGCAGGCGCAGGGCTCACGGGTCCCGGACACCCATCCGCACAACGTGACACCACACCCCCCACATGCCACCTTTTTTCTCGACCATGCCCGAGCCGCGCGGCTCCGCGACCGGCCGGCCCGACCCGGACACGCCAGACGGCGCGCGTACCACCCTCGGCGCCCGGTCAGAGCCGTCGCCGGGACGGCGGTGACCGGGCGCCCCCGTGTCAGAGCGTGAGCAGTGCTCGTACGGGGATGGCGGTGTCCGACAGCGGGCGTACCGCCATCCGCATCAGGGCGAGGGCGTTGTCGTCCCCCGCGATGCGGTTGGCGCTCAGCTCGCCGCAGGTCAGGCACTCGTGGATGATCGCCCACTCCCCGTCCTGCCGGACGGACAGGCTGAGTGCCGTCATCCGCCCCCGGCAGTCGGCGGCCCGGTCGCCCGGTATCCGCCG
Source organism: Streptomyces sp. NPDC057543 (assembly GCF_042801895.1). Classification (NCBI taxonomy): domain Bacteria; kingdom Bacillati; phylum Actinomycetota; class Actinomycetes; order Kitasatosporales; family Streptomycetaceae; genus Streptomyces; species Streptomyces sp. NPDC057543. Next base: position 22,073 of record NZ_JBHVFF010000107.1, read on the forward strand.
GTCGACGTGGAGGCTGGTCAGGCAGTGCGGGCAGTGGTTGCGGTGCCCGGTGCCCGGTGCGTTCAGCGGTACGTCGAGTCGGCAGCCGACGCAACGGAACGCGTCGCCGTGGGCGCCGCCCGGTCCGTGCAGGACGTCCTTGCGCCGCTGCGGTCGGTGGGCCGGTCGGCGGGGTCTACGTCGTGGCACGGTGTGGCCTCCGTCCTGTCCTCGGTCGTCGTCGGTGGGTCACAGGGCACCGAACGCTTCGAGAGGGAAAGGCGGTTGGGCCAGCGGTCGCACGGCCATCCGCATCAGGATCAGCTGGTTGTCGTCTCCGCAGACCGGGTTCGAGGTCAGCTCGTCGCAGCGGGTGCAGCGGTGGATGACCATCCAGTCGCCGGTGCGGAGCACCGCGATCGAGATCGGGGTCATGCGTGCCCCGCAGTCGGACGGGCCGCCCTCGATGTGGTCGAGGCAGTGCTGCGAGTGCAGGCAGCTGGGGCAGTGGTTGCGGCGGCTGCCGTCGGGCGCGAGCGTGGCGACGGTCAGCCCGCACCACAGACAGGTGAAGGTGGCGGTCCTCAGATAGGCGCCGGCGCCGTTGGCGGAGGACTTGGTCGGACGGTGCTGGGGGTTGTCGGTGGACACCCGGTTATCTCCTTGCCGAAGAGGATGAGCAATGCAGCAGGGAAGTACCGAGCAGCCCTCGGGGGGCACGGGTCGGAGAGGCGCGAGCCGTCAGCCGTGATCACGTACTGACGAAGCGGAGACGCGCACCGGTCAGGGCACGCGGGTCAGCGCGATACCGCGGGCGTGCGCATGCACGCAGCTCCGATCGCCCCGGCGCGGTTGGAGGCGCGACGAGGGAAGCTCGGAACTACTGGCCGGGGCATACATCACTTCTTTCCAGGGCGGGCGCCCATGGCTCGGAGACGGTCGACACCGTGGTCGAGGTGACCGTAACAATGCGCCCGGGCCGGATCCAGCGATTATCGGGCCGCACGGATACGGGTGGGGTGACCCGGCCGGAGATCGGGCCGGGCCACCCCGGGCAGGGGAACGTGCGTGCTCAGGAGTGAGTCGGCGGGTGGATCGGGCTGCGGGCGGGGGTGGCCTGCTCCGTCGCCGCGAGTGACCGGTGCCGTGCGACGCGGCCTGCGCGCAGCTCCAGGTGGTTGCCGGTGAAGCGGGCTCGCAGGCGGCGGTCGTGGGTGACGACGACGACCGCTCCCGGGTAGTCGGCCAGTGCGCCTTCCAGCTCCTCGACCAGGGCGGGGGAGAGATGGTTCGTGGGCTCGTCGAGCAACAGCAGGTCGACGGGATCGGTCACCAGGCGGGCCAGTTCGATGCGGCGCCGCTGCCCGTAGGACAGCTCGCCGACCCTCAGACGCAGGTCGTCCGGGCGGAACAGACCGAGCGAGAGAAGGGCGTCGGTGTGTGCGTCCGGGTCCCCGGCCCTGTTGTGGGCGAAGGCCTGCGGCACTGTCAGGCCGGGCGGCCACGGTGTTTCCTCCTGCCGCAGGTGCCCGACCCGGCCCGTGGTGCGCACGGTCCCGTCGTCGGGTCGCAGTTCGCCCGCGAGGACCCGCATGAGTGTCGTCTTGCCGGCCCCGTTGGGGCCGGTGACCAGCAGCCGGTCCTCGCCGCCGATCCGCAGGGACGGCACGCACAGCCGGTCCCCGACGCGGACGTCGGTGAGTTCGGCCGCCGCCTGTGATGTCCGGGGGCCCGCGGTGGCGATGCGGGCGGCGAGGACGAGCGGGTCGGGAGGCGGTGCGACGGGGCTGTCAGTGAGACGCTCGACGCGTTCCTTGGCGTTGCGGATACGAACCATCGCTCCGTGCCCGCGGCCACGGGTACGGAATCCGCCGTGCCCGAACACGGCCAACGGCAGCTTGCGCGGAACGGCGTCGAGACGGGCCGCGTTCGTTGCGGCCAACTTCTGGTTACGGGCCAGCTCCGCGCACCAGTCCTCGTACTCCCGCAGCCGGCGCCGACGTTCCGCGGCCTTGGCGGCGAGGTAGCCGTCGTAGCCGTTCCCGTAACGCGACACCTTGCCCTCGCCGACTTCCAGGACCGTGGTGGTGACCCGCTCCAGGAACACCCGGTCGTGGGTGACCGCGAGCAGCGTGCCGCGATGCGCGCGCAGACACGCCTCCAGCCAGCTCACGGCCCGGTCGTCCAGATCGTTGGTCGGCTCGTCGAGCAGGAGCAGTTCGGGCCGGGACGCCAAGGTGGCGGCCAGCGCGAGACGTGAGCGTTCGCCGCCCGACAGCGTGCCGAGCGCCCTGCCGCGCGCCAGGCCCGGCAGACCGAGCCCGTGCAGTGCGATGTCCACCCGGGCATCCGCCTCGTACCCGTCACGTGCCTCGTACCGGGCAACCAGCCGGGCGTACGCGTCGAGCGCTGCGGCGAGCTCCGCCCCGGCCAGATTCTTCAGCCCGGCCTCGGCGCGGCGCATCCGGCTTTCGAGGTCGCGCAGCTCGGCGAGGGCCAGGTTCACGGCGTCCTGGACATCGGCTTCGGGCGGCAGCGCCAGGGACTGGGCGAGATGGCCGACGCCACCGGGCGCGACCACGGTCAACTCGCCGTTGTCGGGCCGGTCCTGTCCGGCAATGAGGCGCAACAGGGTTGACTTCCCCGCCCCGTTGTCGCCGATGATGCCGGCCTTTTCGCCCGGTCCGACGGTGAAGGACACCTCGTTCAGCACGGTGTGGTCGTCGTAGCGGCGGGTGATGTGGCGGAGGGAAAGTTGTGCGGTGGGCATGGAGGAGTCCCCTGTTCTCGGCCGGTGCCGATCGGAACGGGCAGCTGGACGCGTCCGCGCACGCCATGGCCCCTCACGCCCCGCCGCGCAGGCGGCATCGACGCAGGAGAGCAGGAGCACGGATGAGAACGTGCGACGGCGGAGCCGAGCTCAACGCGGTCGCACGGGGACTGTCACAGGGAACCCATACGCAACACCGTACGGGGAGGTCTGCCGATGCGCATGTCATTTGTCGTCCACGCGCCAGGTGTCCGGGCAGCCTCGCCTCCCTCTCGCGTCATGACGCGTACGGGC
>NZ_JBHVFF010000108.1:0-24883 GCF_042801895.1 Streptomyces sp. NPDC057543
GACGACGGAAAGACCCGGGTGGCGTGCCTGGAGCTCCGCCCGCGCCTTGTGCACGATCCGCCTCGCCCAGTAGTTCTGGTCCATCTCCGCAGGGACGTGGGTCGGTTCCGGCACCAGCAGAGGCCACGCGTGCAGCAGCCGCAGCGTGAGCTTGCGCCGCTCGGCTTCGTCGGCGGCCCAACGGGCAGCGGCAAGGCTCTCGGGTGAGCCGTCGAGGCCCACGGTGACGACCGGCTCCATGACGACCGCCTCCGTCTCGTAAGTCTCGTAACCGGTGGAACGACGAGGAGCGAGGCCACCTGCCCAATCCTCTGCCGTCCTTATGCCCTTGTCTGTAACCAGCCAGACCAAGGATGAGAGGTAATCGATGGTGCGAACATCCGCGCCGAGGCGCCGAGCACGGTTTCTCCTCATTCGAGAAGTACCGCAAATCTCCTGGTGTCGCATGCGGACCCTGATTCGGCGGGACTCGTAGGTGCACAGAATTCGCGCAAGGAGGAAGAACGGTGGTCATTCCACCTGGTGGTCGGACATCGACGGGTTGCGGGGCGCTCCCTGAAAGGGTGGAAGGGTCTGTCGGCAAGGCAATCCGGCACGATGAGCCACTCCTCCTTGCGGGCGTGCTCCGGGCTCGGTCAGCCTTGTCTTGCGCCCATGCAGACTGCCCTTCCGCCGCGGTGCGCGGTGAGGCGGATCGCGGGGCCCGAATGTCTCACGTGCCGGTGCGGGAAGTCCGAATGTCGTCGGTCCGGTAAGCGACACGCTCAGCGACGGAGACCACACCGTCAACACTCCGGCACAGCCGTTCGATGATGGGGATCAGGCTCTTGAACTCGACGGATCCGCCGAGGGCGACCTGTCCCTCGCGTACTTCGACCGTCACCTCCGAGGGGGCCAGACCCATCGTCCGCTGGAGGACGTCCCGGTTGATTTCCTCGTAGATGGCGTCGTCACGGCGCAGGAAGACCCGCAGCAGGTCACTACGGCTGACGATGCCCAGCAACTTGTCCGTCTCGTCCACGACGGGAAGCCGTTTGACGTTTTGCACCTCCATGAGGCGGGCTGCCTCGACCACGGTCCACTCCGGACGCGCACACACCGCGGGAGCCGACATCAGTTCCTCCGCCCTGGCCCCCTCCGCCTTGGCCCGCTCCCACGCCTCCAGATGCGGAATCGGCGTCAGGCCGGACGGATCGGCCTGGTCGGAAGACTTGCGCAGCAAGTCGGCCTCGGACACGACACCCATGGGGCGATCCAGTTCATCGACCACGGGTACCGCGGTGACAGCGTTCTCCGCCAGCAGCTTGACGATCTCTTTGAACGGCAGGTCACGCCGTGCCCGGACGACGTCCCTGGTCATGAGCTCTGCGACCGATCGGTGATGCATGCGGCTTCTCCCTACGGAATGTGACGGTCGGTGATTGCCATCGAGCGGGTCAGGACCTGTCGCCGCGAGTCGCGCGGATGAGCCGGCCAGGCTCGTCGGTGGACCGGTGGGCCCGGTACCAGCCCGCTCGGCCGTACGGAAACACGGCTTCTCATCCCGTGCGGTGATACGCCACGCGTGGCACGTTGGGTACAGCAACATGATGAGGAATTGGCGGCGATCATGCGAGCTCACCTCGGCGATCAGCTTGTTGTCGAAAGCCCGGCCACCGGCGCCGACAGGCGCGACGGCGAGATTGTCGGACTGCACCACGAGGACGGAACTCCTCCCTACGACGTGCACTGGTCGGATACCGACCAGGTGACGCTCGTGTTCCCCGGGCCCGACGCCCATATCCGACACCTTGAGCACAGTCCCGACAGATCCCGTGAGCCATCCCGGCCCGGCATGGCCGAGGCCGGTGCCGAGTCCGCCGAGGTCCGGCTCGATGGCGCGCCCAACCCCGGCGACATCGGCCGGCGCGTGGCCACGGAACGCGAGCGGCAGGGGCTCAGCCGCGCAGAAACGGCCCGCCGCGCCAGAATGGCGCCGGAGTACCTGGCATACCTCGAACAACAGCCGGCCGACCCGAGCCTGGCGAGTCTCATCAGCCTGGCCGACGCACTCGGCACCACCGTCGCAGCCCTGCGCGGAGGCGGCATCGATCTGCCCCCCGGCCAGGGCCAGGCGCTCCTGCACCCCCGGCTGCAGGACCTCGACCCCGGCGAATGCCGCGCCCTGCTCTCCACACACGGCGTAGGACGCATCGCGGTGTCAACACCCGATGGCCCGGCAGTCTTTCCAGTGAACTACGAGGTCATCGATGACACGATCGCTTTCCGGACCGCGCCTGACTCAGTGCCTGCGACAGCCGGGGGAACAGACGTCGCATTCGAGGTCGACCGCCTGGACGAGGCCATGAGCCAGGGATGGAGCGTGCTTGCCGTAGGCCCTGCGCGGATCGTTACGGAGCCCGACGCACTGCGGCAGCTTGCCGACCGCGCCCATACCACGCCCTGGGCAGGAGGCGAACGCGAGACGTGGGTATCGATCCGTCCCACGCGCCTCACAGGGCGGCGCATCAGTCCGGCTGATCAGTGACCGGCAGCGGACAGCCACGAGGCCCGCCCACGTCGCACAACTCGGCGCCTCCGCTGAGCCCGCAGGGGGACTCTCCGGAGGGGAGGTCCCGGTGGGAGCGGGATGGGTCGCGGGAGTGACCCGGGCCAGAGCCATGGTGTCGCGCCGCCCGTGAGCTGGCTGCCGCGTCGACGCTCGATGACGCCCTCGGGCACCTCGCGGTCACGGCGTACCGGCGCGGCCTCGACACGGAGGCCGGGCTGGCGGCCGCCCAGCGCTCCGTCGCAGCGACGCGTCACCGAACACCTCAATCCCCGAGTGGCACGTATCGTCGCGCTGCCGCGGCCCACCGAGCGCGAGCGCGGCCAGTGGTATTTCCAGCGCTATGCCGAGCATCTTCCGACCGCGGGGGAAGTGGTCCTGCTCGACCTGATCAGCGCCTGGGCTGTGCGTCCCTCGTTCAGAAGGGCGATCACCGCGTCCTCGGGCGTCACCTCGACCGAGGACGTCGACGTCCGGATGACGGCGGCAGGCACGCTCAGCGGCAGTTTCGACGATGCTGTCGGCGAGCGCCCGCTCCGAAGGGCGGCCCGGGCCGAGCGTCGGCGCGGCGCCCTCGTACTGCTCCCACCTGGACGCGTACACCAGCCGCAGCGGCAGCCCATGAAGAGCCGCTTCATCGACGGCCCAGTCGACTGCACGCAGGCTGGTCTCCGATCCGTCCACACCCGAGACCAGGGGCAGCTTCATCATTTCCACCGCCTTCCACTCGACCAGGTAAGGCGTACCTGCCCTCACAGTTGCACTGGAACGGGCCGTTCGTGAGGACCCGTTCGGCCCGGATACGGAACGTTCGGCCCCCTCCTTCGTAGTCCGGGTGGTCCGCACGCACGACGTGCTCCTTGACAGTTGCAAGAGAGACTCAACAGTGCTGGTTGCCGTCCCGGCGTCTGGCTGGCCCACGAGACGCAGGCGGCCGATAGTGGAGAGAGGGGTGCAGGGTGGTGCGGGCGCGAGCGCGCGGGGGGCGGGCGGCGGTCCCGGAGGGGATGACGCGACGGGGAGGGAGGTTCCGTGATGACGAATGCCACGAGCACCGACCTCTACGAGGTCACGATGGCCCAGTCGTATCTGCGCGAGGGCATGACCCGTTCGGCGACGTTCAGTCTCTTCGTGCGCGATCTGCCACCGGACCGAGGCTTCCTTGTCTGTGCCGGGCTGGATTCGGTCCTCGATTTCCTCTCCGCCTACCGTGTCGACGCAGATGACGTGGACGTCTTCGCCTCCGTGCTGGGACGACGGCCCGAGGAACTGGCGCCGCTGCTTGGCCTGGAATTCCAAGGCGAGGTCCGGGCAGTGCCCGAAGGGCGCATCGTGCTGGCCGGAGAACCCCTACTGGAAATCACTGCCCCCCTCCCGCAGGCCCAGCTCGTTGAAACCTACGTACTCAACCAGCTCAACCACCAGACCGCCGTCGCCTCCAAATGCGCCCGGTGTGTCCTGGCCGCCGCCGGACACCCGGTCGTGGACTTCTCCCTGCGCCGCACTCACGGCATCGAAGCCGGACACCGGGCCGCCCGGCTGGGCGCCCTGGTCGGATTCGCCGGAACCAGCAATGTGGCGGCGGCTCACTCCGAGGGCCTGACCGCAGTCGGCACGATGGCCCACTCGTACATCGAGGCCTTCGGTACCGAGGAGGAAGCGTTCAAGGCATTCGCCCGCTCCCATCCGGGCCCGGTGACGTTTCTCGTGGACACCTACGACACCGTGAGAGGCGTGGCGACAGCGGCGCATGTACTTCGCGATCTGGGCCTCGGCCCGGGCTGCGCCATCCGGCTGGACAGCGGTGACCTCGGAGCGCTGGCCGTACAGGCGCGGACCATCCTCGATGCCGTCGGCCTCCAGCAGACACGGATCGTGGCGAGCGGTGGTCTCGACGAGTTCGCCGTGGACCGTCTGGTCCGCTCCGAAGTGCCCATCGATACGTACGCGGTCGGCACCCGGATCGGCGTCTGTGCAGATGCCCCCTACCTGGATTCCGCATACAAGCTCGTCGAGTACGACAGCCGGCCTGTGATGAAACTGTCCTCGGCCAAGGTGACAGCGCCGGGGCGCAAGCAGGTGTACCGAAGACCGGGATACGCGGATCTCATAGCCCTCGTCGAGGAGCAGCCGCCACCGGATGGCGTCCCGCTGTTGGAGTCGGTCATGCGGGAGGGGCGACGCGTTTCAGAACGTGCCGAGCTGGACACGGCCCGGCAAAGGTTCATGGCCGACCTCGCGGCACTACCGCCCAGGGCCCGCACCATAAGGGAGCCCACCGCGCCGAAGGCGGAACTCTCAGGACGCCTCAGCTCACTCGCCGTAGATGTCCGTCGATACATCGAGAAGAATCTGATGGGGGACGCTCACAGAGCCGTCTGATCGGATCTCGCAATCGGGTGCAAGGAGTGACCTCGGCCGGCAGATCCGTCAGATGAGCTCCAGCCCAGGGCCGGACGGGACCTCGGGAGGACCCGGTGGACCCATGTCCGTGAACCGGCTGTCCGGCGATGCTGAAGCCGGAGGCTACAGAGGAGGCCACCGATGAGCGCTTCTGCGACTCGCATCACCGCAGCCCTGCCTGCCCAGTACCGTGCCCGCCTGATGCAGATCGGGCAGGAGGTCAGTTTCGCCCAGCGAACCCGCCTCTTCCAAGAAGGAGACCACACAGACCGCTTCTGGATCCTGCGTTCGGGCACCGTCACGCTGGACATCCGCGTACCCGGCAGCCCCCCGGCAGCGATCGAAAGCCTCGGCTCCGGCGAACTGGTCGGCCGGGCCTGGCTGTTCGAGCCCTCCATCTGGCACCTCGGAGCAGAGGCCATGACACCTGTCCGTACCCAAGAGTTCGACGCGACGACCGTACGCATGATGATGGACGCGGACCCCGCCTTCGGCTCGGCCATCGGCCACTGGGTTGGGCAGGTACTCGCCCACCGATTGCAGGCCACTCGAATCCGTCTGCTGGATCTCTACGCCCCTCATGGCAGCGGCGGGTTCGTGTGAGTACGCCGTCGTGCCACCACCCAGGAGTCACGCCCGAGGAGCACCCCATGGCTGCATTCCGGTACACCGTCAGCGACGTCATGACCCACACCGCCGTGGCCATCGGCCGCAATGCCTCGTACAAGGAGATCGTCGGGCTGATGCATCAATGGAAAGTCAGCGCCTTGCCGGTCCTCGAAGGCGAGGGCCGCGTCGTCGGGGTCGTCTCCGAGGCGGACCTGCTGCCGAAGGAGGAATTCCGGCAGGACGCCCCGAAGCTGCCCGACCAGCTGGAGGAGGCGTCAAAGGTCGACGCGGTGCTGGCCGAGGAGCTGATGTCGAGTCCGGCCGTCACCGTCCACCCCGACGCCACGCTCGACGAGGCCGCCCGCATCATGGCGCGCAAGCGAGTGAAACGACTGCCCGTCGTGAACAATCTCGGCATGCTGGAGGGCGTCGTGAGCCGCAGCGACCTGTTGAAGGTGTTCCTGCGCTCGGACGAGGAGATCGACGAGGAGATCCGATCCGCTGTTGTCGCCGAACTCTCTCCCTCGGACCGGGTGGAATTCTCGGTGCTGGATGGTGTCGTCACCCTTCGGGGAGCTCTCCGGAACCGTTCCCTGGTGCCACTTCTGGCTCGGGCCATTCGCGCGGTGGAAGGCGTCGTGGACGTGCGCATGGAGCTTGGCTGAAGTTCTCTCCAGACACTGCGTCCCACAGCAGCCGGTCCGGCTCCGCCGTGCGGGCGGTCGCGACCAGCAAAGGCATCGGCTGGATGAAGTTCCCTCCGGCGGCGTGGACACTCGACCTCTACGCTGCGGGGGCAGTGTCGTGACTGCGCTGCTGCTGAACCCCGCCCCGGCCGTACCAGTCTCCTTGATCAAGCCGACCGTCGCCACCGTTGTAAGCCATGCGTCGTGAACGCCACGGCGTGGAGAGCCGGGCGAACTGAAACGCTGCGCCTGCACGAAGATCTTGGTCCGCCACCTTCCGAGTGGCCCTTCTTCGTTGTGTCGGAAACACTGGAACGGTTTCTGGGACTACAGCCGATGGGGGGCCGTGTCCGGGAGGACGCAGATGGCCACAAGGCGACAATTCATCAAGGCCGGCCTCGTCGGCGGAACCTGCCTCTTCATCCCCACCGGATCTACCTCCGCACGGGTCCGGCCGGGGATCCCCAGCCGCGTCCTGGACCCGACGCTCATCGACAAGTACGTCACCGAGCTGGCCGTCCCGCCGGTCATGCCCTGGGCCGAGAGGGACGAGGCAGGACGTGTCGACCACTACACGATCGGCGCTCAGCAGTTCCGGCAGCAGATCCTGCCGACCGGTATGCCGGCCACAACGGTGTGGGGATACGGGTCGACCCGGCACCCGGGAAGCTTCTCCTACCCGTCACACACCGTCGAGGCGACCTTCGGCCGGGCCGCACGGGTCACGTGGGTGAACCAGTTGCTCGACCGCCACGGCAAGCATCTGCCGCACCTGCTGCCGGTGGACCCCACACTGCACTGGGCCAACCCCGAAGGCGGCATCTCACGGCGTGATACGCGACCGACCTTCACCTCGACACCCGGCCCCTATACCGGACCCGTGCCGATCGTGACCCACCTGCACGGGGGGCACAACACGCAGGAGAGCGACGGCTACCCCGAGGCGTGGTATCTACCCCGCGCATCCGACATTCCCGACGGATACGCACGGATGGGCACCTTCTATGAACAGTTCAGGACATTATTCGAGAACCAGTTCGATATAGCTTGGGAGCCTGGAGCCGCCGTATTCCAGTACGCCAACCAGGAGCGTGCCGCCACCTCTTGGTTCCATGACCACGCCCTGGGGGTCACTCGCCTGAACGTCTACGCGGGGCTGGCGGGCTTCTACCTCCTACGCGGCGGACCCTCCGATCTCCCGGACGGTGTGCTTCCGGGGCCGGCGCCGAAACTCGGCGACCCCCCGGGAAGGCACTACTACGAGATCCCGGTCGTCATCCAGGACCGGTCGTTCTCCACCGACGGCAGCCTGTTCTACCCGGCGAGCCGCGCATCCTTCGACCACTTCAACGGGCCCTACATCCCCGACAGTGACATCTCCCCCATCTGGAACCCGGAGTTCTTCGGCAACACGCTGGTGACCAACGGCCGTACCTGGCCCACTCTCTCCGTCGAACCGCGCCGCTATCGCCTGCGGTTTCTCAACGGCTGCAACGCACGCTTCCTGATCCTCAAGATCGTCACCGACCCGATGGCCTCTCGCCCCGCAGACCCGGTACTCCCCTTCTGGCAGATCGGTTCGGAGGGAGGCTTCCTGCCCGCACCCGTACAGCGCCACCAACTGCTCACCGCCCCCGCCGAACGCGCCGACGTCGTCGTCGACTTCACCTCGATCCCGGTCGGCACTGATCTGTACCTCATCAACGAGGGCCCCGACGAACCGTTCAGGGGCGGGAAAGCAGGCACAGACTTCCGGCCGGCAACCCCCGGGACCACTGGACAGGTCATGAAATTCACCGTGGCACGACCGCTCGCGACGCCGGACAGGACCGTGCCCCCCGCCCACCTCGCCCTTCCGCCGTTCGAAGCACTGGGTCCAGCGAGCCACACGCGACAGGTCTCCTTGCAGGAGCAGAACTCCGCGGTCCTGCGGGGTGTGGGCCCCCGCATGGTGATGCTCGGCACCGTGGACCGGCACGGAAAGCCGACCCCCATGGGATGGGGCGATCCCATCACGGAGAACCCGGCGCTCGGGGCGACCGAGATCTGGGAAATACACAACTCCACCAAAGATGCCCACCCGATCCACATCCACGAGGTTCAGTTCCAGGTCGTCGACCGGCAGAGCACTGGACGCAGCGCAAGACCGCCAGAGCCCTGGGAAAGCGGTTTCAAGGACACGGTGATCGCCTATCCGCACGCCATCACCCGGGTCAAGGCCACCTTCGACCGGGCGGGACAGTACGTGTGGCACTGCCACATGCTCGAACACGAGGACAACGAGATGATGCGGCCGTACCGTGTCGGCCCTCACTGAACGCCGAAGCACCTCGCTCTACACAGCCATCGCTATGTGACGGTGACCGTGTTTCAGTCACCCGGTGAGCCCGCGCCGACCGCCGCCTTGTTCCGGGCACTGGTGGCCCGGCCCGGTTGAAGATCGTGCGGCGCCTCGTAGCCGGCGAAGCGAGGATGGTGGAGGTTTGAGCACCTGGCCTGTCTGTGAGGCCGGGCCGGCGGCAACTGAGTGCGCGGGTGCCTCATCAGTCGGTTTCCTGACGGACTCGCACCAGTCTCATGGCTTCGCCTTCGCGGCCTTCATTTCCCGGACTGCGTTTGGTGTGAGCCGAGCGGCCAGGTAGCGATGGGGTGGCCGCCGCGGATTTCGGGGGATCGCTGATGGCGACGAGGCCCAGCAGGCGCAGGCCCGTCTCAACCGTGGTTGCGCTGTTCGGTTCGTTCCGACATTCGGTGGACGCGACTGCGAGGACCCGGAAGCCACGGGAAGCAAGGATCGCCGCCTGTTGTCTCGCGCCCATCAGTACGTCCTTGCGGTCGGCGAGGACTGTCGCGTCGAGCACCACTTCCGGCGCCCCTTTCAGGCACACCAGCAGATCGCCCGACGCCATTCGGTGCACCGTGGACATGCGCTTGCGCAGGCTATCGAACGGCGCTTCCCACGTCCTGGGGTACAGCCTCCTGAGCTCCGCCTGATCCGCACAGCCCGCTTTGGCCGCAGCTGCCAGGAGCGCGGCTTCCATGGGGTCGCCGATCGCAGTCCACTGGTCCTCATCGGCGGCGCGGCCCTGAGGTGGCCGCAGAGTGGCGTCGTTGCACAACGACGCCACGGTCAGCAGCTCCCGGACAGGGCCGAACTCGGCGGGTGTCGGCTGCCTGCCATCCACTTGGATATCCCCCTGGGATTCGTATCCCACTCCGAAGATGTCCGCTGCGACCGACGGTGTCCATACGTGCTGGACGACCATGCGGCCTTCGGTGAGGGTGCCCGTCTTGTCTGTGGCCAGAACGGTCACAGAGCCGGGCGTCTCCACGGCGGGGAGCCTGCGTACGAGTGCGTGCCGGGCCGCCATGCGGCGGGCTCCCAGTGCGAGCGCGAGGGTCACGACGGCCGGCAAGGACTCGGGAACCGCCGCGACGGCCAGGCTGATCGCCGTCACGGCCATGGTTCCGGTCGGCAAGCCACGTGCGAGCCCGAGGGCGAAGACCACCAGGCACAGTCCCAGGGTGGCGACGGCCAGGATGCGGCCCAGGGAGACCAGACGGTGCTGCAGTGGTGTCGGCTCGCGCGTGCCGTCGAGCAGTGCGGCGATACGGCCGAGCGCGCTGGCGGCGCATGGTCATCGGTCTGGTGATCGTCTTCAACACAACGGTGGGAGCATGGCCTTTCTGCCTGGGCTGTCATCGCCGTGATACCGGTCGTGCGACGGGGGTACGGCCACGACGAGCCGGAGTTCCAGCCCGCGCCGATGCGCCTCGTCAGCAGCCCAGGCCAATGACAGGTGCCAGTTCCTGGCCGGATCGATACCGATGACGAGTTCACGGCATTCGTCGGTGCCCATCACGACTCACTCCCACGCCCGGAACCGTGCCGCGGAATGAGCTGCACGGGGCAGTACGCGTGGTGCAGAAGGCTGTGCGTCGCCCGCCCGAGGGTGGGGCCGATGAAACCGGGCGATCGCCGTCCGCCCATCACCAGCAGATCCACGTGGCGCGATGCCTCCACCAGGACCCCGGCGACGGTCAGGCTCTTCTCGGCTTCCGCCTGCACGTTCAGGTCCGGGAATTCGCCGCGGATCCGGTCCGTCACGGTCATCAGGCGGTGGACGTGTTCGTCGGCGATCGCTTCGACATCGTCGAGCATGGTCACGGCGAGTCCGGCGGATTCGAGAATGTTCCACACGTGCAACAGCCGCAGCGAAGCCTCACGGATCTCGGCTTCGCGCGCCGCGTAGCGGGCGCATTCGGCGTCGTGCTCGTCACGGACCGCGGCGAGCACCACTCCGGTCTCGGCCCCGCTGTCAGTGCCCCTGACCACGACGACGGGCGTCGTGGCGCCTGCGGCGACCTTCAGGCCGACGGATCCGAGCATGAGGTTCTTGAACCCGCCGAGACCGCGGTTGCCCACCACGACAGTGCCGCGCAGGCCGGCGGTCCGGTGCAGGCTGGGAACGGGTGCGCCGCGGCTGAACTCCGTCGTGACGCGCAGACCGGAATACTGTTCCGCGACGGCAGCGGCGGTTTCCCGCAGTAGTTCGCGGCCCGCGCTGCGAACGCGCTCGATACTCTCCGCCGAGAGGTAGAGAACCCGGCCGTCCGTGTCTGCCGCGTAGACAATGCGCAGCGGGCTCTCACGGCGAGTGGCCTCGGCCGCTGCCCACAATGCCGCCCGGCGGGCCGGCTCGGAGCCGTCGACACCGACGATGACGGAGCCCAGTTCCGGGCTGCCGGTGGTGCCTTTCATGGTTCCTCCTCACCGAGGGCCACCGAAGGGTCGACTCTCAGGCTGGCACCACGGGCCCCTGCGGAGAGAGGGCCACTCAGGACCGCCCGGGGGCCCAATGGACCCTGTCGAGAGAATCCTGCCGTGCACGGGCCCGGACGCCCGATCCGGGTCCGACCGGTCCCGGCCACAACCCATTCGGCCCTCCTCCTCTCAGTACAGCCCGGCGGATCATGGTCCCTGAACAACCGGCGGGCGCTGCGTCCGTGCGGGTCTGCAAGATGGCAGGAGGCGCCTCCATGAAGCGCATCAAAGTGGGAGACCTGATGACCGAAGAGGTCGTCTCGGTCGTCCCGGTCACCTCCTTCAAGGAGGTCGCGAAGCTGCTCGCCCAGCACAACATCAGCGGACTGCCCGTGCTCGACGACGAGGACCGGGTCGTCGGCATCGTCTCCGAGAGCGACCTGCTGAACCGTCAGGCGGCGAGGCACCTCGTGACGGGCGACGTCCCTGACGCCGCCACCGGGACCGCATTCTCATCCGGAGCGGAGTTCACCGCTGCCGAGGTCATGTCGACACCGGCGGTGACCGTCCACGCGCACGAGACCGCACCGGACGCCGCCCGGCTGATGATGCGCAGTGGCGTGGAGCGGCTCCCGGTCGTGGACGACGAGGACAGACTCGTCGGCATCGTCACGCGCCGGGACCTGCTGCGCCTCTTTCTGCGCCCCGACGCGGAGATACGACGACGCCTCGTCGAGGACGTGCTCGTGGACACCATGGGGCTCAGCGCCGACGTGGTCACCGTCCATGCAGTGGACGGCGTTGTCACCCTGGAAGGCCGGCTGGAGAACCAGAGCCAGATCGCCATCCTGACCTGCCTTGCCGAGCAGCTCGACGGGGTGGTCGCGGTCGTGAGCCATGTGTCCGCACCCATGGATGGCCCCGTACCCACCTCCTCGCAGTGGACAGCGCACGGACTGTCCGCAGAACCGTGAGGACGCGCTGCTGACATCGCCGCTCATAGCGATACGCCGCAGTATCTCCTTCAGGATTCCAGGGCGAGGACAAGGATCCGGCCATGGACCATCACGTCATCCACAAGCAGCCCGGGCCCGGCGCCGCCTTCGAACTCCAGGATTATGAGCGGACCCGCGCCGAATTCAATTGGGACGAGGCTCGGTCGCGGCTGGCCGGATTGCCCGGTGGCGGGCTGAACACGGGATACCAAGCCGTGGAACGCCAAGTGGCCGCAGGCTTGGCGATCGGGAGGCGTTGCGCTGCGTCGCAGCAGACGGCCCGCGGCCACCTCAAGCGGCTGCCGGTCGTCGACGACGGACGTCTCGTGGGTGTGGTCAGCCGGGGTGACCTGCTGAAGATCTACCTCCGCCCGGACGAAGACATCGCAGAGGAGCTGCGCGAGCTGATCACGACTCAGCTCATCCCTGCGGGCTCGGCAACCGTGTACGTCCATGTGTCCGACGGCATCGTCCATCTGAACGGCGCCATCCCCGACCCGTCACTCAGTGACGTGCTGGTGCGTGTCGCGCGCACGGTGCCGGGAGTCGTGAACGTGACAGCCCGGTTCGAGTCCGAAGTTCCCGCGTGAATGGAGAGCGACGATGAGGCATCGCAGCGTCTGTGACCTCATGACGCCCACGGCCGTCAGCGTCCAGCGCGGCACCACGTTCAAGGAGATCACCCGGCTCCTCGACGAGTTCGGCGTCACCGCCGTGCCCGTCGTGGACGAGAAAGGATGCCCCGTGGGCGTCGTGTCCGAAGCCGACCTGCTCCGCAGGCACGACTCCGGGAGCGGCGCGACGCGGAGCCGGAGAAAGCGTCCGGCTTCCACGATCGTTCCCCGGGGGGTCATCGCCGCAGCACCGAGGGAGTCAGGAGCACGGGGCCAAGTGGGCCGTACCGGGGAGGGACCGATCGGCCCATGGCCAGGGCCGGCCCGGAAGGGTGATCGCCCATGCGAAGTCATCGCGAAGCGGCCTCCGCTATGCGCCCCGGTACAGGCGCTCAAGATCAACGAGCATGACCTCGCCACGCGCATGCGCCGCATGCAACTCGGGGCTGAACCCCGAAGCACCGTAGAGAGCCAGGTGGACGCGGCTGACATCCTCACGGGAGCCGAGTCCGTCCAAGATGCGCCGCAGACGCTGCAAATGGTGGATGTCAATGCCGGTATGCCATCGTGCGAGCCCCACCGACAGAAGGGGGCCGCTCATGTGACCGTCCCGTCCGCGGACCACGACCTCGGCATCGAGTCCGGCCGGAGCCGACGGGTCGCTGAGGGAGCCGTAGGACGCCGTGACATGTTCGGCACCGACGGTGGCCGGGTCGGCGAAACGGGCCGCCCACTCCCTGCAAACCTGGGCGAACCGGGGTTCGGCGACGAGAGAGTTGAAATCCGTTCTCGCGTCTTCCCACAACGTCTCGGCCTCGCTCTGCTCAAGAGCGGCCCTGCGCGGCCGCGCCACGGCGTACTCGAACGCGAGGAGCGAGTCCGCGATGCTATGACGCGTGATCCCCGGCTGCAGTCCGTCCGCCTGCGATTGGAGCACACCGTGGTCACGGAGGAGGACAAGTGCGCGCAAGGCATCAGTGAGTTGCTGTCCCAGGAAGGTGGCTATTTCGCCGTGGGTCGTGCAGCCTTTGGCCAGGGCGGCGAGTACGGAGTGACAAGCCCCGTGACTCCAGGGCCCGATCTCCTCATCGAGGAGGTGGCGAGCCTCGTGGAACAGTGGTGTGCACGGATTCAGGATGGTGCGGCAGACCCAGGCATCGAAGTCATCGCGATCGACGGGAACGTCGTCGCCCACGTAGTCGTACCGATAGGCGGGCGTCCCGCCTACGACCGTGTAGACGAGGAAGGCGAGCCCCGGGTCGTCGATGCCCCACAGCTGCGCCGCCCTGCGGAAGTCCAGGGGCTGGATGTCGAGCTTCAGAGCGGCGAGGGCGTGCAACGGCGAAGACTGTGCGAACAGCCGGGTCATGACCGGTGCGGTCTCACCACCGAGCAGCAATCGCGCACGGCTTTCCAGGGGCGCTCGGTCGAGGTGCCGGAGGGCACCGTGGATGACGGACGGCAAGGCTGGGCTCGCCGCAACGAGGTCAGGGAACGAGTCGATGATGACGGGCAGTGGCCTGGCGTCACCCAGCGCCAGCAAGGCATCGATTCCTTCCTTCCAATCACGCCAGTGGCTGGGCTGTGCGACCTGCCGGTATCGCGCATACTCCTCGCCCACCCTGCGCAAGGACTCGGCTTCGGTGGCTTCCTGTCCGCAGAAATAGAACCCTCCCGCGGCTCGTGCCACCGACTCCAGCAGCAGCGTCTTGCCCTGGCGGGGCCGCCCCATGACGACGCCCAGGCCCGTTCCCGGACGCGGATCAGTCGAGAATGACACCAAGGCTGCCCATTCGTCCTCCCTGTCGAAGAGGCGATCGGGCTTGGCTGCACGTTCAGGGGCCACAATTGAGGTTCGTTGCTGTCCGTGTACGGCATTCACGCCATGCACCTCCGGAACCAGCTGGGGGGCTACTCCATTCTCGGGCTCGCGGCCGTCAGGCGCGCGCTGTGCCGACCATCGTCGTCACGACGGACCGCACGGAATCCGCAAGGGGTCACCACAGCGGCAGACAGAACCAACGTTGCTCCCCCGCGGCCACGGACACCAGCCGCTCTCCGGGCAGACACACGGGCAGAGGGGGCAATGAGTCGCGAGTGGGGCACGCGAATCCCCACCCGGCCCGGAAGGAGCTCACGCGGATGTCCCGGTGCCCGCGGTAACAGAACGTGAAGCGCGCGGCGGCCAGCCGGGATTCGGCGAGGTCGACGGCGATGACACGTCCCGGGCTGTAGAGGCCCGCGCCGACGATGGCGGCGAGCCCGATGGGGCCGACTCCGACCACGACGACGGTGTCGCCCGGGCCGTACGCCGCCGTTCAGCACACCGACCTCGTAGGCGGTCGGGAAGATGTCGGCAAGCAGCACGCCGTCATAGCTGTCGACAGAAGCCGGCAAGGAGTGCACGGACAGGTCGGCGAAGGGCACTCGTACGTATTCGGCCTGGGTGCCGTCGATGGTGTGGCCGAGCATCCAGCCGCCACCGCCACGGCACTGCCCGTAGTGGCCCTCACGGCAGAAGCGGCAGCGGCCGCACGCGGATATGCACGAGATCAGTACACGGTCGCCGGGACGGACCGTACGCACGTCGGCCCCGGCCTCGACCACGGTGCCGACGGCTTCGTGCCCCAGCACCCGGCCGGGAGCCACCTCGGGCACGTCGCCCTTGAGAATGTGCAGGTCGGTGCCGCAGATGGTAACGACGTCGACGCGGATGACGGCGTCGGCAGCGTCCTTGACCGAGGGGTCCGGAACGTCCTGCCATGCGGTCTGCCCCGGGCCCTGGAAAACAAGTGCCTTCATGACGTCGCCCCTCTTCCTGTGTCTCCTCCGGTGAGGTTCCCCCTCATGCTGACCTGGCGCGTGCCTGCCCCGCATGGGCCGGTCGGTCCCCGCCGTGGCCTGTCGGGCCCATCCCGCCCCGGGGCCAGGGGTGTGATGGTGAAGACGGCTGGCTGCCACCCACCGAAGAAGGGGGTCCTCCACCGGCCCCTGTCCAATCCACGCAATGCCGTCGTCATCGTCGTGCGCGGTGCGGGGGCGCCGCGTCGGCCGCTCGCCCGCACCCATCGAGGAACCTGCCATGACCTCCGCCCGGTACACAGTCAACGACGTCATGACGAAGAACGTCATGGCCATCACCCGTGACACGGAATTCAAGGAGATCGCCGCCTGCATGAAACATTGGAAGGTCACCGCCGTGCCCGTCATCGAAGGCGAGGGCCATGTCGTCGGCGTCGTCTCCGAAGCCGATCTGCTCCCCAAGGAGGAATTCCACGGGCACAGTCTTGGCTTGATCGAGCAGATGTACCGACCGGGGGACACCGCCAAAGCCGGCGCGGTCCGGGCCGAGGAACTGATGACGAGTCCCGCCATCACGGTGAACCCTGACGTGCCCCTCCCGCAGGCTGCTCGGCTGATGGCCGACCAGCACGTCAAGCGCCTCCCGGTCGTCGACGCCGACGGCAACCTCAAGGGCATCGTCAGTCGCGCCGATCTCCTCAAGATCTTCCTGCGTTCCGACGACGACCTCGCCGCGGAAATACGCCACGAGGTCGTCGACCGGCTGTTCCCCGCCGCGCACCAAAACGTGAAGGTCAGCGTCACCCGCGGTGTCGCCACACTCACCGGTCGGATCCACGACGCCACCCTCATTCCCGTTGCCGCCCGCCTCGCTCAATCCGTGGAAGGCGTCGTCAACGTGGACTGCCGGCTCGAAAGCCAGGCATCCGCCTAGACCTCGATGGTCCGGCATCCGCCTGGCCGGGGAACGGATGTGGCCCTGCCGAGGGGCCATCCGGATCCGAGCGAGGGACGAACGGCGGTGCCAGGGGCGCCGCCAGTAGGAAGATCACGACCAAGAGCACCCTGCCCCAGCACTGGATGCGATCCGAGGCACGGATCGGCAGCCCCCGGGGTGCTGGGCGTGCTGTGTCCTTGGCCTGTTCCAGGGGGCACTTCTTCAGTCGTGATCCGGCCTCATTCCCCTGCTGTATCGCCCCCCTTGCCCGTCGTGGATCGCGAACCTGTGGGCAGGAGCGCTTGCCACCATCCTGTACATCCTGTGTGGTCCGCGGCATGGGCTGAGCGGGCCGCGGGAACGGGCCGGTCGGCCCATGCGCCGTGCTGCCCGGTGGCACACGATGGAGTGGCGGAACAGCACGCAGAACAGCGACTGGCCCGACCGCCGGACCGGACCCGAACCCGGACCCCATGAAGGATGTGTGGAGCATGGCGCACGGAGAAAGTCACTCATCGGACAGCACGCCGGACGCATTCCCGCCGGGAGACCTGGGCCGCCGGGTGGCGATGCGCCGCGAGCAACTGGGGCTCAGCCGTGAGGAGGTGGCCGAGCGGGCCGGATCGGCGCCCGGATACGTCCAGTACGTCGAGGAGCGGCAGGCCACACCCGGCATCGGGTTTCTGCTGCGGCTGGCTCAGGCGCTGGAGACCACCGTGGCCGAGCTGACCGGCAGCACGACGGAGCTGCCGCCGGGCATAGGCCGCGCCGGCTATCACACCGAATTGCTCGAACTCGACCCCCAGGAGTGCCGCCGGCTGTTGTCCACCCACGGAGTGGGCCGGATCGGTGTGACGACGGACGACGGGCCGGCCATCCTGCCGGTCAACTACGTCGTCGATGGTGACCGGATCGCCTATCGCTGTGCTCCCAACACGCTGCCGGCCACCGCGTCGGACCACCCGGTGGCCTTCGAGGTGGATCACATCGACGAGGCGCTGAGCCAGGGGTGGAGCGTACTTCTCGCCGGTACGGCGGCGACCGTCACCGACCCGGAAGCCTCACGCAGACTGGACGAACTCGCCTACACCACTCCGTGGGCGGGCGGTCCACGGAATGTATGGATGACCATCACCCCCACCCGCATGACCGGGCGCCGCATTCGTGTGCTCGACAGCCACGCCGCCCCGACCGGTGCCGGACCCCGAGATCCCTCGACGTGACGCCACGATCGGTCCACGGCAGGGTCCAGGCGCACGATGTCGCGGGCGGCCCACCGACCCACAGCGTATCGGCCCGGCGTGCACTCCGTAGGGCACCACGGGGCACGGCCGAGCGCCCCTCCGAAAGCGCGCATATCGTTCAGAACAGGCGGTCGGGTGCACACCGTCGGCCAGGAACGGAGGCTCCATGTCAACGGCCAGGAGTCTGTTCGACGTGATCCCGCCCGAGAGCCGGGCCCGTTTGTTCGACGAGGCGGCCCATGAAGTGCCGCTGGTCCTCGACGCACGGCTCTTCGAGGAAGGCAGAAGGGCCGACCGCTTCTGGGTCATCCGCTCCGGACGGGTCGAGGTCGACCTCCATGTGCCCGGGCGGCGTGCGGCGGTCATCGAGACGCTGGGACAGGACGATCTGCTGGGCTGGTCCTGGCTGTTCCCCCCGCATGTGTGGCACCTGGGTGCGCATGTGATCCGAGCGGGACAGGCCGTGGAATTCGATGCCGCGGCCGTCCGCTCGCTGTGCGAGGCCGATGCGGTGCTGGGCCGGGCGGTCTACAAGTACGTCGCCGAGACGGTGGCGGAACGACTGTACGGAACACGGAAGAGGCTGCTGCAGCTGTACGGTCCCGGGGCCGACGCCTCCGAAGACTGAACGGTCCGGGGCATGGGACCGTTCGGCCCTGGTGAGTTCCTCCTGCGCGAACCCACTATGAACTGAGTTGCTCCTGCGCGAACCCACTATGAACAAGGCGGGACTGGGACTCTGCCACCCTTGACAGCGAGGAGGGCCACCATGAGCGACGAGACAGGGTTCTCGGCTCAGAATCCGATCCGCGTGTTCCTGCTGGACGACCACGAGGTCGTCAGGCGCGGTGTGCAGGACCTTCTCGACGCGGAACCCGACATCCAGGTCGTCGGCGACGCCGGCACAGCCGATCACGCACTGGCCCGCGGCCCGGCACTCCGCCCCGACGTGGCGATTCTCGACGTGCGGCTGCCGGACGGCGACGGGATCACGGTCTGCCGTGAGCTGCGCTCGCGGATGCCGGAACTGGCCTGCCTGATGCTCACCTCGTTCGACGACGACGAAGCGCTGCTCGACGCCATCATGGCCGGCGCGGCCGGCTACGTACTCAAGGAGATCAAGGGTGCGGACCTCGTCACCGCCGTCCGCACCCTGGCTTCCGGGCGCTCGACCCTCGACCCGTCGACCACGGCGCGGCTGATGAACAGCCTGCGTGAGGAGGAATCCAGTACCGGCCCCGAGGAGGACGACGCGCTGTCCGGGCTGTCCCCGCGGGAGAAGGACGTCCTCGCGCTGATCGGTGAAGGACTGACCAACAGCCAGATCGGCAAACGCCTCTATCTGTCGGAGAAAACGGTCAAGAACCACATCTCCCGGCTGCTGGCCAAGCTCGGCGTCGAGCGCCGCATCCAGGCGGCCGTAATCGCCGCGCACGCCACGGAATCCTCCCCGCCCGGTGCCGGGCGCCATCAGATCTGAGCGCAAGGCCCCTCGAAACCGTACGGCGCCTCTCGAAGCACCCCGCGCGACACCGTGCCACATCAGGCGAGCCGCAACGGTACCCGCCAGGTCAGCCGGGTGCCGCCCTGCGCGGACGCCCCCACGTTCATCTCGCCGCCGAGTCTCGCGGCGCGCCGTGCGAGGTTGTCGAGCCCGCTTCGGGAACCGCTGTGCTCGGGCATGCCCACTCCGTTGTCGGACACGACCAGGTTCACCTCCCCTTTTCCCACCGCCAGCGAGATGTCCACCGCCGTCGCCCGTGCGTGGCGGGCGACGTTGCTCAGCGCCTCGCCGAGGACCGCAATCACCTGCTCGGCCGTCTCGGCCGGCACATCCGTATCGATCAGCCCGCCCATCCGCAGGGACGGCTGGAAGCCCAGGGTCCGGGCGGCCTGCTCGACCGTGGTCGCCGTCCGGGCGCGCAGGCCCTGGCCGGTACGGCCCGAGTCACGGGCACGGAGCCCGAAGATGGTGGACCGGATGATCTTGATGGTCTCGTCCAGATCGTCCACCGCACGCAGCAGCCGCTCGCTCGCCTGTGGCTGTTCCACGAGCCGCACCACGCTCTGCAGCGTCATCCCGGTGGCGAACAGCCGTTGAATGGCCAGGTCGTGCAGATCCCTGGCGATGCGGTCGCGTTCCTCCAGCAGAGCGATCTGCTCGGCGGACTCGCGCCGTTCGGTGAGTTCCATCGCCAGAGCCGCCTGTCCGGCGAACGCCAGTAGGGGCATGGTCTCCGCGTCCGTGAACGCGGGACGGTTCCGTACCCGGGCCAGCAGCAGTACCCCACGGGTCCGCTCCCCCGTAACCATCGGGACCGCGACAGCCGGGCCGAGCCCGGGCCACCTCGGGGGGCCTTCGGTGATCCTCGGATCATGTGCGACATCCAGGCTGGTAATCGGCTCGCCCGCGTCGAGAGCCGCGCCGACGAACGATCCCTCACGTGGCAGGACCAGACCGCGATGCATCTCGGCGTCCACACCCGATGCCATCACCACACGGAGGGACCTTCCCTCGGAACCGGCGGGAAGTGCCAGGACGCCAAGATCCGCGCCGAGAATACGCGCGGAGTGATCGACGATCATGTGCAGGATGTGTGCGTCGTCCTCTCCGTTCAGGAGGCCCCCGACGATCTCGCTGTTGGCTTCCTGCCAGCGTTGACGGTCGCGTGTCTCCGCGTACAGACGGGCGTTCTCGATGGCGACTCCCGCCGCCACCGCGAGTGTCGAGAGCACGGTCTCGTCCTCGGCGTCGAATGCCCGGTCGCCCCGCTTCTCGGTGAGATACAGGTTGCCGAACACCTTGTCGCGGACCCGGATGGGGACCCCCAGGAACGAGTGCATCGGGGGATGGTTCGGCGGAAACCCGTAGGACGGCGGATGCTCGGAGATCTCCGTGAGCCGCAACGGCTCGGGATGGCGGATCAGTTCGCCGAGGATGCCGTGGCCTTCGGGCAGTGGGCCGATGGCCCCACGCTGCTCCCCCGTGATGCCCACCGGCAGGAACTGCGTGAGCCGGGTTCCCTCACCAATGACTCCCAGGGCTCCGTACTCGGCATCGACCACAATGACCGCAGCCTCGACGATGCGGTGCAGCACCTGGGGCAGGTCGAGCCCCCTGCCCACTGACATGACGGCGTCCAACAGGACGGCCGCCTCGACCGGACCGCGCTTCACGGTGTCGAGGCGCCCCTGGAGGTCCTTCGGCAACGTGCCCAGCCGATGGCGCTCCTCGCCGCAGCGTTCCGTTCCGCTGTCGCCCACGGTGCCTCCGTCTCGCCCCGCACATCCCGGGACCGGCCACACCTCCACGTTAGTGGCCGCGCGCCGAGAAGCACCTGGTGGAAGTGACCCGGGCAGGTGCCCTACGCCCATGCGGGCCAGGCGGCGAGGCCCGGAACGGTGACACAGGATCGGAGAGAGGAAGCCGGCGGCATCGCCCATAATCGAAGCCGGTGTGGATTCTTTGTATCCCGTACGCATGCCGACGAAGGGGAGCCACCAAGTAAGCCCTCGCTGCAAGAAGGCTGACGCCCAGGTCACGGCTACCGCTGTACGACCCGGCCGGATGCGGCTGGCCGGACCCGCCCCGGCCCGTGGGTGACCGGCGAGGGACCGAACATCCACCATGTGGACGCCAGAGGGCCCGAACGGCCCGAAGAGCGAGGCCAATGGGCACTGGCGCACTACCGGTACGCGTGGATAGTGGAAGAGTCCCCAGGAGGTGAGCCACGGTGATGTATTGGAATGGTGGCTGGGCCTGGATGGCCCTCATGCCCGTACTGTGGATCGCATTGATCAGCCTTGCGGTGTGGGCGGTCATGCGTCTGACGCAGCACTCGGCTGGTCGCCACGACGCCACGGAGCCCCGAAATACACCGAGGGAAACGCCGGAGGAGATCCTCGACCGCCGCTTCGCCTCCGGCGAGATCGATGCGGAAGCGTACACCGAGGCGCGCAAACGTCTCGCCGTCCACCGGCCGGGACCCCGGTGACCGGGCTGCGGGGGTCATTGGCTGCCGCTCACCGTGCTGGTTGCGGTGGTGGTGACGTCGGCGCGAATGAGCAAGCGCGAGACCTCGCCCGCGTGCTCGGGCCCGGACGGACCCGACGCCGACGTCAGGTGACACCAGGACAGCGTTACCAGGTGTTACCTCGGTAAGCGCGCCTCAGCTCACTGGATGGTGCTCAGGGAACCGCCGATCAGGCGGCAGCGGACACGGCCGGGCAGGTGCGTCCTTTCAAGGATTGAACGGCCCCGCCGACGGTCAATGATCAACAGTGGAGCTGCGAGCGGACATGAGGCGGCATCAATCTGCCGGACATGCCCGTGCGTCAGCTGACACCTCGTACTGGTGTGTCGCGTGCGCGCCGTTGGCGAGCGCGCCGGGTGCGGCGGCATTGCTGTTGCTCACCGTGATCCGCGCCCCGTTCGGACGACGGCCCCGGCGGTGGTGTTGAAGAGCCTGGTGCAGATGACCGTGCCCTGCCCGGACTGCCCGCCTTGGTTGATCGAGCCCTCGGCCTCGGCGGTCACCTCGTACGTACCGGCCTGCGGGAGGGTGATCTCGCAGCCGGGCACAGCCACCCACGACCCGACGGGTGGGGCGAGGAGGTCGAGGTTCGCGGAGGTCCAGACACGGCCGTAGACCGGCTGGGCCGAGACGGGCGAGAGGATGCCGCTGGTACCAGCCATCAGAGGTTCACCCCCGTCGTCCTGCCTGCGTGCCCCGGCGCGGGCAGTCAGGCCGCTGCGCTTCCGACTGCACGTTCGTCAGGTGAGTGGTCCTGGCGCCTCCTGCGGGCAGTTGCGCGCACGGCGGGGCGCCAACACCTGCACGTACCAAACACCCGAGGAGCCGATCCATGCCAGGCGCAACCGTGTCCCCTCGCCGTACCGGCGAAGGGACACAGCGAGGGCACACGGCGGACGAGCAGAGCGAACGCATCACACCAGGTCAGCGCACCCGACCTCGCGGTTTCAGGGCAACAGGCGGCAGTTCGGGGGCGAGCAGCCGATCGCCGTCGTAGCCCTTCACCTCGCCAAAGCGAGTGGTCGACATCCAGTCCCTCCGCGCCTCCTCGACTTCCTCGTGGGACCGGCCGATGAAGTTCCACCACATGACGATCTCCTCCTCGAAGGGCTCGCCGCCGAGGAGCATGAGGCCCGCGTCGGTGTCCGCACGCAAGGGGAGTTCGGTGCGGCCGCAGCCGAGGTAGAGCATGGAGCCGGGCAGCATGGGTACGCCGTCGACCTCGGCCTGGCCGGACATCGAGAGCACCGCGTACTCGAAGTCGGGGTCGAGCGGCAGGCGGGCCTCGGCGCCGTCGGAGAGGGACACGTCGGCGCCGACGATCGGGGTGTACGCGGTGCCGGGCGAGGTGGCGCCGTCGAGTTCACCCAGGATCAGGGTGGCGGTGAGGCCGGCGGCAGTGACGGTCGGCAGTTCGGTGTGGTGCTGGAAGTGCGGTTCGACGTGACGGTGGGCTTCCGGCAGGGCCACCCAGAGCTGCGCTCCGTGCAGAAACCTCGCGTGGAGCTTCGGGCTCTCCTCGGAATGACTGATGGCCCGGCCGGAGGTCATCAGTCCCAGCTCGCGCGGGCGGATCGTCCGGAGGCTGCCGAGGCTGTCCCGGTGCAGGACCTCGCCGTCGTGCAACCAGCTGACCGTCTGGAGGCCCATGTGAGGATGGGGCGGCACTTGCATCCCGGGTTCGCCGGCGATGTCGTCGGGACCGTAATGATCGACAAAGGCCCATGCGCCGACCATCCGACGGCCCAGATTGGGCAGCAGCCTGCGGACCTCGGTGGACTCACCCAGCTGGACACGGCGAGGGGTGAGAAGTTCACGTACGGGTTCGGCGACGACGAAGCCCCGTCCTCCGCAGACGGAGAGTGCGGCCTGGCGATCGAGATTGCTCATGACGCTCAACCTATTCCCGTGGGGGTCCGGGCTGCCGGTACCCACGCCGATTATTTAGTGGAATATTCAACCAACGTGCCGTGTTCCGGTGACTGGAGCATGGCTGAGCGTATGGCTGGGCCAGTGGCAGGACGGGTCCCGGAACGATTCGGGGGCGGTCCGCGAACGAGGAGGTCAGAGGTCAAGTGAGCGACACCTATTTCGAGTTCGGCACGGCCGCCGACCGCTGGGACCGTGCGCAGATGTTCTTCGAGGCGAAGGAGTACATGACTGCGGCCCGCATCCTGGAAGGACTCGTCGAGGAAGTACCGGAGCAGGTCTCCCCGCGGCTGCTGCTGGCGCGGACCTACTACCACTCGGCCCGGCTCGGCAGGGCCGAGACGGAGCTGCGGGCGGTTCTGGAGCGCGACCCGGTGGAGCCGTATGCCCGGCTGATGCTCGGCCGGACGCTTGAGCGCCAGGGGCGGAGTGCGGAGGCGACCGGTCATCTGCGGATGGCTGCGGCGTTCTCCGGGGACTTCGACGTCGACGCGGGCCGTAGGGCCGACGGCTGACGATCGGGACCGACGGCTGACGATCGCGAGGGGCCCTCAGCGGTCGCGCGGGGCGTTCGACAGGCGATTCAGTCATTCCGTCAGGAGGGCGCCCTCGGCCGCGGTGAGTGCCGGGTCGGACGCCTGCCGCAGCAGCGCGTTCCGCCGTCCCAGGCCCGGAAGGCCCCGGACCCCGGACGGATCCCGTCCCGCTACGCACCGGACACTCCTCTCGGACAATCCGGATGCCGTCCGCCCGCCCCGCGTGATACTTCACTCGGTCATGACCGACCTTGGGACTCCCCGCCTCCTGCTCCGCCTCATGAGCGCCTCCGACTGCCTGCACGTGATGGCCGGCAAACCCGGTGACGGTGCCCGCTGGGCGCCCGGATACCCGTCCCCCGGCGAGATGGCCGCGGCCGAGCGCTTCCTCGGCGCCTGCGCGACGACGGGGGATCCCAGCCCCTTCGGTTCGTACGAGATATGCCGACGCGAGGACGGAGTGGTGATCGGCGGGCTGGGATTCCACGGCGCCCCGGACGAGAACGGCCACGTCACGATCGGCTACGGCCTCGTTCCCTCGGCGCAGGGAATGGGGTACGCCTCCGAGGCGCTGCGCGCGCTGCTGCTGTTCGCCCGCGCTCAAGGGGTGAGCTGCGCGCACGGTGACACCGACCTGGACAACCTCGCGTCCCAGCACGTCATGACAGCCGTCGGCATGCGCCTGGTGAAGGAGGACGCACAGCTGAAGCACTACCTGATCGACTGGGGACAGCAGGCCGAGGAGCGGTGAGTCCGCGCCCGTCAGGTCTCCCGGCACGGC